>JBAZRS010000126.1:0-11088 GCA_041662825.1 Victivallales bacterium
GGGAATAGACGGCTATTCAAATCCGTATACATACGACCAGGTACGGGATCTTTATTTCAATGCCGACATAGCCGGCAAATGGAATCAGAGGCAGGCGATAAACGGAGTGTATTCACAGGAGGATGAAGTGTCCGCCCTTCTTGCCAGCGCCGGCCTTTGGGTCTGGGGTGATCTCGAGGCCGCCGCCCTGCAGCAATACTTTGTGCCAAAACGCGCCGAAATAGTTGTTTTCGGACATTCGCACATGGCGCTTATCAAGGGCTATAACAAATACAACAGGGAAATCCAGTCGGCAGCGGAAATCGTTCCAGCGGCAGACCAGCTTGGACCGGTGACAAAAATATACGCCAATTCCGGAACATGGGCCAACAAGGCTCAAACCCCTAAGGGCTTCAGCAACCGGACTTATGTGGTAATCTCCCCCGCACAAACCGCCAGCGCACTCGACACGGTGTCCGTATACCGATATGATCCCGACGCCGACGGTCAGAACAGGGGCGACAGTGCACTTCTGGACGAGAAGAACATCCATCCGCCAACTAATTCATCGGACGTAATACCGCTGATCCGATGACCAAATCAAAATAATAACGAGATATCAACCTTGATATTATCCTGGTAGTCCCTTGACTTTATTCGCTTTACAATTATAAAAGTGCTTATTTGCCTTCTGCAAGAAAATGTGATATTTAGAATAGAAGAAAAGAGTCTGACGCTTTTTATATCAAAAACCATTATCGGGATAAATCATTTGCCTAATCTTCCTATATCAATCACACGGATGCACCGGCATCACATGATTTCAGTGTGGTTTGTCATCGCAGTGCTTACAAGCAGTGCGGCGCTCCTCACCCGTTACTGCCACATCCCAGCCAGCAGCATCGGATTCTGGCGCGTCCTTGGCGCCGCACTGGTGCTACTGCCCTGGTGGTTCACGGCATGGCGACGAGAGAACAGGCCGGCGGTCTTCTCCTTGGGCTCCTCCCTAGCAGGGGTTTTTCTCGGCCTGCACTTCGCCACATGGGCCTGGTCCCTACAACACACGACAATAGCCAATGCTATGCTCTTCATAGGCCTCCAGCCCCTGATGGCGCCATTCATTGCGCGGCCGCTTCTGGGCGAACGGCTGAACCGCTGGGAAAAGCTGGCCTGCCTGCTGGCATGCTTCGGCATGGTGTGGATATTAGGTCAACAGCTTACATTCGGCCGTGAACAACTGCCCGGTTCAATCGTAGCCTTGCTGTCGGCATTCCTCTGCGCCTGCTATTTTGTGCTGGCCCGCAAATACCGGACAAATCAGCATGCATTGCTGTTCAGCCTACCGGTCTATACGACTGCGGCCGCAGTGCAATGTGTGGCTGGAGTGATATTGGACGGAGGAGTCTTCATCGGCGACACAGACACCCGCTTCGCCCTACTCGGCCTCATATTACTGCCCACGGTCGGAGGACACACGCTCATCATTTACCTTCTGCGCCACGTCAAGTCACAGTTGATTACGCTCTCTGTTCCGGCCCAGTTCATATTGGGTACGATGGCGGCCATGTATCTATTCCATGAAATACCTTCACCCTGGTTTTTCGCCGGCGCGACCATGGTGCTGGGTGGCGTGATTCTGGGCGTGCTAAAAAGCGGACAGGCGCAGACTCCAGGTTCCAAATGACCGCAAACAACGCACTTTCCCAGGGATTGACTGAATAATGGCGCGAGACAGGAGATTATGGAGAATCGGCATCTCCCCTTCGCCCGAGAGCTTCGGGGGACAGGAGGAGCAAACGCCGGGAGCAGCCCCGTAGCGGGCTGTAACCGGATTTGCGACGTGGACGAAATCCATAAGAATCTGTCTCCCTTCCGGCTTCGCTGGGATGCTACGCCGGGACAAGTCGGGTTGCGGATCTTTTTGGCTCAATAAAGAATGTTCCTCCCTCGGCGTATCGCTCGATACGCCTACTTTCGGAAATTCTTTTTGAGCTTTCAAAAATCTTCCGCAACGCGCCACATGCGAATTTTTAGAGGTGCCCTTTATACATTATCCGATTAGCCGCTTGACTTTATTCGCTTTACAATATATACTTGATTATTCAAAGTAACTGAAGAGAATTCACCTCACCATAGAGCACTGGGCACTCCAATCAGAAAAGTTCGGGCATACGCAATACTGCCGCATGTTCAACATCCACTGGGAAAATCACAGGCACATGCCATATGTGAGGAAACGCCATGAGCGGTGAAGGAAACAAATAGTTGTCTGCGGAATTTACTGGAGTCTGTCTTGATATGCAGCCTCATTATGTATTTTACCGCTATGCAAAGAAACCAACAAAAAAGGGGGGAATAGAAATGAAAAAAGTAAAGAGTCCGAAAATTGTCCAGAAAAAGACTTGCTCAACAACTGAATGCAAAAAGGCTTCATCTGCGTGCGGCAAGGAGGAAAACCTCAGGAAGCTGGAAAAATCGAGCAAGATCAAGGGCTTTGTCAAGAAAAACAAAGGTTCCTGGGACCACAAGGCCTGGGTCATGCTCTGTGCTGAGATTGTGGAAGAAGGCTATGAGCCGATTGACTTTGACCAGGTGGGGTTAATCGCCGAGAAACACAAGGCTGATTTTCTCAGTCAGGTCTGATAGCTGCTTCTAATTTTAAAGCGCCGTTCATATATCGCATATGAACGGCGCTTTTTATTTCAACAATCGGAAACAGTGATATCATCCTTGCAAAAAACTTCCAGACAGAAGGATCCACCAACCTCCGGATTGGCGTATTGAATTTCAAGACGTCCGATCCTGAGATCGGCGTTCCCAGCTCTTCAGGACTTTGTCCAGATGTTCTTCGATATCTGCGCGGGCTGTTTTTTTGCCGCGTCCGGACATCAGGAGTTCATCGTATCTTGTCTCCGCATGGCGGATGTGGGCGATGACCGCCAGTCGTACCGCCCTGGTTTCCAGTTCTTTCGCCATGGAACTGCGTCCGATTCTCCCGCTGTATTTCTGGCATGCGTGTTCCGCAATTTCAATTTCCCTGCCCTTTGGACAGCACGGAAAGAGCTCTTTTATTTTTTTGGTGAACTGCTCTATGTATTCGCGATCGGCTATGACCCTTTTTGCGGCTTCGCGTATTTTCCTTTTTCCCCGGGCCTCATTGTCCGAAAGGCATTCGCACTCGGCCTTTGCAACTGCATCCCGCTCGACTAGCAGCCCCTGCCTTTCGTAGCGGCGCCTTCGGCGGCTCCATTTCAGGACTACAGCCGACAACTTTGAATATTTTTGGCTGCGCCTGCTAAGCGCCGGGTCGCCAGAGGGGAGGAATACCAGATGGCCGAGTCCAGCGCATTTCATGCACAAAACGCCGTTGCCCGCTGCAGGCAGGAGCAATTCCTTATTATCCAGCCTTATGCCGCATTTCGAACATGAGGAATCTTTGTCCGGCATGAATACCTGGACTTTGTCATCTTTATTTTCAAGGTTCCCCATCGGTGTTCTCCCGGACAGATTGAATTTCAATAAAGGTTCCCTAAATGCGAAAAGTGCTGTTCCACTAATCCACATACCCTTGAACTCTTCCAGTTCCAGTGATATTTTTCTTTCTTTTGACCCCGGTCTTTTGGCAATGACGACAATACACCTGCTAAAGCTTGGATTCCATCTTGGCAAATCAGTTGAAAAGGCAATATTGCCATTGTCTAAACACTTATGACATGTATCTGTGAAAAGAAAATACAAAAGGAAAAATTCATGACCCGAACAACAGGAATAGTTTTTGATATCCAGAAGTTCTCGATTCACGACGGACCGGGAATAAGGACTACAGTCTTCCTCAAAGGCTGCCCGCTGAACTGCCTCTGGTGCCACAACCCGGAGTCAAAACAGGGCAAGTCCGAAATCTCATTCATCTCCGACAAGTGCATACTCTGCGGTTACTGCGCAGCCATGTGTCCGAACAAATGCCACGTAATTGGTGAAAATGGGCATGTGTACAACAGGGCGAATTGCCAGCGCTGCGGGAAATGCACAAGCGAGTGCTATTCCAAGGCGCTCGAGGTGATAGGCAGGGAAATGACTGTGGAGGAAGTGATCTCTGAGGTTCTCAAGGATGTCCCGTTTTACGAGACTTCAAACGGGGGGATGACCATATCCGGAGGCGAACCCATGGCGCAGTTCCAGTTCACAAAATCCCTTCTTGAAGAGGCGAAAAAACACAAGCTCCACAACTGCGTCGAGACAAGCGGATTCGCGCCTATGGAAAAATACAGGAAAATCGCCGGCCTTGTCGACATCTTCCTGTATGACATGAAGGAAAGCAACCCGGAGAAACACATGAAGTGCACGGGAGTCCCGCTGGACACAATCGTAAAGAACCTGGTTGAACTTGATTCACTCGGGGCGAAAACCGTCCTGCGCTGCCCCATAATCCCAAAGATAAACGACAGGAAAAGCCACTTCAGGGAAATTGCGAATCTCGCAAACAGACTCTCCAACATAATTGAAATCAACATTCTCGCCTATCATCCCCTCGGCAAATCCAAAAGCGCACGCATAGGGACCGATTACCTCCTGGAAAGCAATGAATTTCCCGAGGAGAATGAAATCAGGGGCTGGATAGATTCGGTACAGGGTTCGACAAAAGTCCCCGTAAAGAAGGGATGACGGGTGCCAGAAAAAGAACAATGTTATACAGGTGTCTCGCCTGTGTTTTGAGAAAAATCAAGTACAGGAGAGACGCCTGTACCACATTAAAGGGGACCTAGGCTCCCTTAAGCAAATCCCAAGGCAAAATGAAAATCCATGACTTCGGAAATTCAAAACGACAAAGATGTCCTCTGCTCAAAATGCGGCGAAAAGAACAGCTTCGGCACATATGAGTGCATTAACTGCGGGGAAGTCCTTTCCTATGACGAGACCGATGAGCCTGGCAGCGGCAACGACAATGATGCCGAAGAAAACAACGCCTTCAGAAAAAGAAGCAGGATCATCAGGAAATGCCTTTTGAACATACCCCCGTTCATAATACTGCTCATCCTTCTGTCATTATATCTTCATTATGAAAACAGGACACTGCTGCTCGTAACCGTCATAATATTCCTGCCGTGGTGCATATTCTGCGGAATCGACATTTACAACTACAAGGACTGGCATGAATCCAGGAAGGATGAGGAGGACAAGAATTAGCGTTTCCCGATATCACCATCATTTATAGTTTTTCTGGAAAATCTTCATTTTCCAGAAAAACTATTTATCAGATTTAACTTCAGAGGAAAGGACTTCGCGGTTGACTTCGGAGGCCTCCTGATAATATTTCAGCAAGTCCGCGGAGCCGCCCTCCTCGTCGAATCCCGCAAAATTCCTGGCGGCCTCCGTCTGGACCAGGATCGCCTTTTCAATGCATCCGGCATTATAGTACGCCCTGGCAAGCGCGCTGAGGCACAGGGCTTTTTTCCTGCCGGCAGCCTCCTGGGGGAGAAGCTCAAGCGCCCTTTTGGCGGCATAAAGCTCCATTTTCACCGAGCCTGTCCCGAAAGACATGTCGTTTGATATAATGGAAGATAGTCTGGCAAGTGTTTCAGAATCATCCTTGAAAACGGAAAACGCCTTTTCATAGACTCTCCTTTTCTCTCCGGGCGGCGAACCTATTTTATCCATAATGCTGAGTTCCATGAAATAAAACGGGAAATGTTTCGGGGATTTGCCCTGAAGATTGTTCAGGAAAGCAAGGGCCTCCTTGGGCTGATTCTTCTTTTCAAAAACATAAAGTTTTGATCTTAGCGCAATGTCATCCCCGGGATCTTTCCCTAAAATCGATTCTGCAATATTGCTCATCGCGGCAGTGCTGTCCTTCTCCATCGCCTTCCGCAGTTCCCCATGCATCAGTGTGATCTTCTTCTGCAGTTCAATGTCGAACGTGCCCGCGGTCACTTTCCCGAGAACCGCATCGAGCTCCATCGGATATCCCTTCCACAACACGATGCCATCCTTGCCGACAATGAAAAGGGTGGGTATTCCCGAATCCCCCTCCATGTATTTCTTGAAGGTCTTCCTGCTGTCATCCAGGGCAATCCCGTAGTTAATGTAGCTTCTCGACTTGATGAACTCGGCGACAAGTTTCTCCTCCTCAGATGAAATTGCGACAACGACCACGCCCTTGTCCGCATACTTCTTCTGGATATCTCCCAAAAGCGGCATCGCCTCGATGCAAGGCGGCGCCCATGTCGCCCAGAATGCGACGACAAGGACATTCCTCCCCTGGGCGATGTCAAGCGTTATCGGATTTCCCTTAAGCCACTTCAGTATTTCCAGGTCGGTCGCCTTGTCTCCCGGCTTAAGCGCAAAAAGAGAAAAGGGCATTGTCATTGCAAACAGTATGAAAAATAATTTCCCAATCATAGCGGCTCCCGTGCATGTATGTTATATATATTGGCCAAGCGACCTATAGTTTTTCAGGAGAACAATAAAGGGAACCTCTAAAAATTGGCATATGGCGCGAGACAGGAGATTATGGAGAGCCGACAAGGAGCAAACGCCGGGAGCAGCCCCGTTGCGGGCTGTGACTGGATTTGCGACGATGGCGGAATCCATAAGAATCTGTCTCCCTTCGGGTTGCGGATCTTTTTGGCTCAAGAAAGAATGTTCTTCTCTCGGCGTATCTACTCGATACGCCTACGTTCGGAAATTCTTTTTGAGCTTTCAAAAATCTTCCGCAACGCGCCACATGCGAATTTTTAGAGGTTCCCTAAAATTGTTTTCCTGAAAAACTGTTTAATTAAAGTAATGCCGACATGCATGCATGCAATTTTAATTGCGATAAATCCGCCGTATGCAGGAATATCGTCGTTGAGATATTATATTTTCACGTCATTGTTTTGCTTAAGGGAATATTTCTTGTATTTTTGTTTTACGTCAGGCGCTTAGCCTGACCTTGGAGCTGTAACTTGCAGTGTCGGGCGTAGCCTCCCGGCGTAGACTGATTACAGCCTTGTCCAGAGGAGCTCCTGTCCCGCCATAGCATCTTAGCGAAGGCGGATGCTCCTCGTTTACCTGACAAGCAGGCTTGTCAGAAGAAAGGCGGTATCAAGATACCGCACATACTCCATATGCGAATTTCGCAATTCGCAGAATAGTATGACTGTTAATTGAATCTTGGACTTCTGGTGACAAAGCTTAAATATAACGTAAAATGAATCCAAAATGAATCTTTCTCAAGACTTCAAAACAATCGATGATTCCCACCTGGGTCCGGAAGAGAGGCTCGAAGCCGCAAGACGAATCGCCGCAAGCGGTTTCAAGCCCGACATGGACGCCGTATGCGAAATCGACCTGCACTGCCATTCTTTCTGCTCCGACGGATACTATTCCCCGGCAAATAAAGTGTTCGAGGCATACCGCCGCGGGATGAAGGCCATAGCAATCTCCGACCATGACCTCTTCGACGGACAGGAGGAGGCGATTGCCGCAGGGGATATTTTCGGGATTGACGTTGTACCGGCAATCGAATTCTACACGGACCGCCCGGGAATTGAGATCATCGGGCACTTCTTTGATACGAAAATTTTTCTGGAACTTTTAAGATCAAAAGTTCCAGAAAAATTAATCAACCATATTCGCAAAGCAAAGAAGAAGCAGCTGGACGCAATGATTAAGAGAGTTCCGGAATGTTTTAGGAAATTCAATTTCACCGCTGAAATAACCGGCGACGACATTGACAGGTTTGTCAGGAACGGAATTTCCACAAAAGGCGATATCAGTGTCGTCATGTGGCAGAAATACGGCCAGGAACTGAACAGAATGGGCATAGCCTCCGATGTCAAGGATTTCCAGGCGAGATATACGACAAGACAGGATCAGCTCGATGTCGCACTTGAAATGGACATGGATCTTTCCCCGCAGGCGTTCGTCAGGAGGATTCGGGACTGGGGCGGACTTCCCGGTCTTCCGCACCCGACCGAACTCCGGAAAAAGGAGGGGCTAGGCAATTGCGAACTTCGCAAAGTCATTGCGGATCTCGCAGACGCGGGGCTGCAGACGGTCGAAGTGGACGGCTGGCGAAACGGCCGATGTCCGGAAACGGGGATGAACCAGACAGACCTTTTCAACATGATGCGCGATGAATACAATGCCGCGCACCCCGACAGGCCCCCCCTGCTCTTCACAAACGGCTCCGATGATCACAATCAGCCGGGCGAAGGGCTTGAACTGGGCTGCGGGAGAAACAGGAACCTCAGGCCGGAATTCGGAAAATACGAGAATGTAGAGAACTTAAGAAAAAGGATTTCTCACCTCTAAGAAACAAAGGTATCAAGTTCCATAAGTTCGGAATTTCGAAAGTTTGAAAATGCGGGAGTTCGAAAGACTGATTGTCCCATATATGGAGATTTATTAACAATATAGTTTTTCATTCGAATGAAAAACTATTATATTAGGAGATCATGAAAACAAGAAACACATATTTCAGGAATAATATTGACAGGATGGACGGGTACACTCCGGGCGAACAGCCCAAGGATATGCGTTACATAAAGCTGAACACCAATGAAAATCCCTATCCGCCCTCGCCCGCCGTCGCAAAGGCCCTGAAGTCTTTCTGCAGCGACAGACTGCGCCTCTATCCGGATCCCCTTGCCTGCGAACTTCGCAAAACCATCGCCGATATTTTCCGGCTGAAGTCCGAAAATACAATAGTGGGGAACGGCTCCGACGACATACTTACGATAACCACAAGGGCGTTTGTCGGGGAGAAAGAATCCATCGCCTGTTTCGAGCCCAGCTACAGTCTTTATCCGGTGCTGGCGGAACTGCAGGACTGCCGCTGCATAAAAATCCCCCTTAAGTTCAAAGACGACTTTTCGATTCCCTCAGGCGCAATGGAAAAAGCGAAAACCGCAAAACTTTTTTACATTGCCAGGCCGAATGCGCCGACTGGCACGCTTTTCCCTATTGATGAAATAAGGAAGATTTGCAGGAAATTCAAAGGCGTAGTCTTCGTCGATGAGGCATATGCGGATTTCGCAGACGACAACTGCGTCGGACTGCTTTCCGAATTCCCCAATCTCATAGTCGGGAGAACCCTATCCAAAAGCTACTCGCTTGCAGGACTGCGCCTGGGCTATGCGCTCGCTTCTGAAAAGATCATTGAAGGCATGATGAAAGTCAAAGACTCATACAATGTCGGAATGCTTGTCCAGGCTGTTGCGACTGCGGCGCTGAAGGACAGGAGATATTTCAATGAGACGAAGAGGAAAATCTGCAGGACTCGCGAATACCTGGCGAAATCACTGCGTGAAAAAGGATTTACCGTTTGCGCTTCTCAGTCGAATTTTGTTTTCGCCGCCCCTCCCGACAACGACGGGGAAGGCCTTTACAGAAGGCTGAAGGGAAACGGAATCCTGGTGCGTTTTTTCAAGGGCCCTGTCACAGGCCGCTACGTGAGGATAACTGTCGGAACCGACAGTGAAATAAAAACCCTTCTTAAAAACATCTGAGTTTCACTGCATAGAATATTTTTAATCATCGGTTTTCCCCTGGCAATGTTTCTGTCTTCTTGCTCAACTTACGAGGCGGATCTTTATCCTTGCGATTTCAACAAATATAAATGTTCTATAACAAAATCTAGCGGGAATAATAACCTGTACGAGAGTTCCATAAGTTTTAGCGCAAGTAAGGGATTACCTTTCTTTGGATCAAAACAGAAGGGAAAACAAGATGAAACATTGATTTTGACTGTCGGCACTACTTATGGTGCTATTTTTCCGCCACATCTCGGGAGGCATTGTCTGTTTTCATGGGACTGGCCTCCAAAAACTGCAACTATACTTGCAACCGATTCAGCGACTGGAGAGAAAATCTTTGAGATAAACTATTCACGATACATTATCAGCATGGATAGTGACGGCTATTATGACTGTATGCAGGGTGCAGTTGAATACTGTATAAATGAATTAAAAAATTCCCCTCCTGAAAACACCCCTCGTAAACAATTATTCCGTCTTCCAGCCTATCCGCCCCCAGAGCCCGCCTTTACGGTAACAATCACCCTGCCTCATCCAAAGACTCCGAAGCGCAAAAAACAGATCACAAGAAATGACGGGCAGGAATTTGCAGTGGAAAGCTCGCCGCATGAATAAGTTCTTCGGCTATTTGATTTATAATTACATACATATAAAGTATGCGTACATACTTATGGAGGCTGACATGAATGCTATTGTTGCTGAAAGAGGACAGGTCACGATACCTAAACTTCTCAGGCTTCGCTTCGGGATAAGACCCGGAACGGTTCTTGATTTCCGAGAGGAAAACGGAAAGATAGTAGCCGTCAAAGAGGGCAAGAAAGATGCTGTTGCGGCTGTAAGGGGATGTCTGAAGTCAAAGAAAAGAACTGATGAGATAATCAGGAAAATGAGGGATTAGGCATGATCACAGCCGTTGACACAAACGTTCTTCTTGATATTTTCCTGGACGATCCAGAATTTTCTGAAAAATCATCGGATATGCTTCGCAGGTGCATCAGAGAGGGAAAAGTGATCGCCTGTGATATTGTCTGGGCGGAAACAGCCGCAAACTTCAAGTCTGAAAATGAATTCAGAAGGATTATGGACAGTCTTGAAATAGAATTTTCACCTTTAAGAGAGAACACTGCCTTCAACGCGGGGCATCTTTGGAAATCATATAGGGAAAAGGTTCCCGGAAAGGCAAAAATAATCGCAGACTTCCTCATAGCATCCCACGCAAAACATCAGGCAGAAAGGCTTTTGTCCAGAGACCGTGGCTTCTACCGCACATATTTCAAGGACCTCGTAATCTTGAATCCTGCTGAATAATATCTCACTTGCTCATTTCTATTTCTGATTATTTCCGCTGCTGAAATAAAGGTGCGCCGTCGCCCTGCATAGGACACAGAGCAGCAGCAGTACCCCGAGGAGCTCCAGGTCGATCCACATTTTAAAATACCAGGTGATGATCAGGGAGAACGGGATGCACCCCAGCCCGAGCAGGAGGAGCCCGAATCCGGCCACGATCGGCCCAAGCGTCCAATATGTGATCTTCACGCTCATGAACCAGAGGGTAAGTGCAAAGATGAAATACGAAGATTCGGTTATGTATGCG
>JBAZRS010000127.1:0-11082 GCA_041662825.1 Victivallales bacterium
GGCTGACAGGTAGCTTCTCGCATCTTCAAGGTATTTCTCGGATTCGGGAATATAGCTGTCCCTCTGCTTCCGGCTTGAGGACGCCTTGTGCCTGATCTGGGTTTTGGAAATATTGCCCAGGGACATTGAGGGCGCCGTGCCGTTTGTCTGCAGTTCGATTGCACTTTCCCTCGGCTTCGTATTGATAATGATGAAAGTCAGCAGGATTATCACTGCAAACGAAATTATCAATGGTGCAAGCGACTTGTTCATTTTTAACCAGTCCGACGTCTTTTTTAATTTCCCTGTTAATTTTTCCGAGACGGAAAAATTTTCATGGATATGTTACGGCTTTTGTACATTTGGGGTCATGGCGGCCAGCTTCGCCTCAATTTCCTTTATGGCAAGACTGAGCTTCTGCACTTTTTTCGGACGCGTTATCCTCTCGAGGAATTCGCGCGGGCTTTCCGCGGGCGTGCCCACTACGGATTCTCCAGGGGCGACATCCTTCAGCACTCCTGCCGTTCCCGCCACCCTGGCGCCGTCCCCGATTGTGATGTGCCCGTTGATCCCGGCCTGGGCCGCGATGATGACACCCCGCCCGATCTCAGTGCTGCCGGCGACTCCGGACTGGCCGATCAGCATGGAAAATTCCCCGACCACCACGTTGTGCGCGAGATGCACCATGTTGTCGAGTTTGACGCCGTGCTTGAGCCATGTCCTGCCGAAACGCGCCCGGTCAAGGGCGCAGTTCGCGCCGATTTCAACGTCGTCGTCAATCTGCACTATTCCGACCTGCGGGATTTTCACTATTCCGGCGGGACCCGCCTCAAAACCGAAACCGTCGCTTCCGATCACGGTGCCGGAATGGATGATGACACGGTTTCCGATGACGCATCTCTCGCGTATCGACACGTTCGGGTATATCAGGCATTTCGCCCCTATTTTCGTATAATGCCCGACATATGTCCCCGCACAGACGGCCGAATCGTCGCCGATTTCAGCCTCCTCGTCTATGACTGCACAGGCGCCGACATGCACGTTCTTCCCTATTTTTGCGGATTTCGCAACCGACGCCTGGGGATGGATGCCGGGTGTGAATTTTACCGGGGGCGGTGCGAAAAACGAGATCGCCTTTGAAAATGCGCCGTTTGGATTCTTGCAGATGATGAAGGCCTGGCCGTCCTTCGGCTTGTCGGTGAAATCCTCTCCTGCGATTATCACGGAAGCCCTGCTGGTCTGAGCCTTGGCTGTGTATTTCTTGTTCGCCAGGAACGATATGTCGCCGGCTCCGGCATCTTTTAGAGAGGAAAGGGATTTCAAAACTATGTTTTCATCGCCGACCGCTTTCCCTTCAAGAAGCACTGCAAGCTCTTTTACGGTTATCTCTTTGCCCATAGGTCATTTTCCCCGATTGGTTGTTTGAATCGTTTAGTTTTTATCAAAGATGAATAATTCAAGAACATGCCTTGCGGCACTTGTTCGCCTTGGCGAATTGACTACGAACAAATTCGCCTCAAATCCAGAGTTTATTGTTTGTAGTTAACCCCGTAAGGGGTGTTCTTCTTATACCTTTTCGAGCAGTAAGCCCGCAAGGGCTGTTCTTCCATTGTCTTTGCCTGTGATTTTATTTTTTGTCCGACTTCTTTTCTTCTTTCTTGTCCACTGTGGTTTTCTTCTCCTCAGGGGCTTTCTTGTCCTCAACTGCTTTGTTTATCTCCTTGAGGATCACGTCCGTTATGTCAAGTTCCGGAACCCGGTAGATGACGGAGGGGATGTTGTTGAGGGTTTTGCCTGAGGAATCAAGGACAAGGGTTATTCCCTGGGACTGGCAATACTTCCTTATGGTTTCACTTATTTCCTTCAGGAGACTGTTTCTCAGCTCCTCGTATTTGTCCTTGAGCTGGTTCTGCTTTTCGGCGTTGTACTGCTTTACCTCGTTCTCCTTCTCCTTCAGCTGCCGGTATTTGTCCTGGGCGGAAATCCTCTTGTTTTCGCGCTCCGCCTCGCTCAGGGCAATGTTCTGGGAGGCGTCGCGCACCTCCTTGAACTCGTCCTGGAGCTTGAGCAGGGAATCATTGAGCTTGTTCGAATAGTCCTTGAATATTTCAGCCTGCTTTTTGAGGTCGGCGTCCGAAATTTTCGTCTTATAGTAGTTCTGGAAAAGTTTTTCCATGTCGACCAGGGCGACTTTCTGGTCTGCGCAGAATCCGTTCAATGCTATTGCCAGCGAAACTATTATCGCTGAAAACGTGGTCTTCTTCATTATATTGCTCCTTAATGTTTTTGAGTTATATAAAATAACGGCTTTGCCGTTCTTTTCACCCTCAGAAAATGATTTTATCCCGCCTGGGCTTTGAACGTATCAATACTTCGATTGCCCGCCATTCGTAATTCGTCCGCCCCCCCGATTACTGACCACTGACCACTGATTCCTGATTCCTGATTCCCGTCACCCGCCTCATGCCTCGTCTTTTTCCTTCTTCATCCCGAACTGCATGTCGTGAAGCCTCATGTACTGTCCGCCTTTTGCCATGAGTTCGTCATGGGTGCCCTGTTCGACAATCCTGCCCTTGGAAAGTACGATGATGAGGTTGGCGTGCTTGATCGTGCTAAGGCGGTGGGCTATCGCAAATACAGTCCTGTTTGCCATGAGGTTGTTGAGCGCTTCCTGGACAAGGCGTTCGGTGACGGTGTCAAGGGCGCTTGTCGCTTCGTCAAGTATGAGGATCGGGGGATTCTTGAGTATCGCCCTGGCAATCGATATCCTCTGCTTTTCCCCGCCGCTCAGTTTTGAGCCCTTCTCGCCCACGACCGTATCGAATCCCTTCGTGTGTCTCCCGTCCATTATGAAGGAATACGCGTTCGCCTGCCTTGCGGCCTCAATGATCTGCTCTTTTGAAGCCGACTGGAAGCCGTACGAGATATTGTTGGCGATGGTGTCATTGAAGAGGATTGTGGTCTGTGAGACGATTCCGATGTGGTTTCTCAGGGATGAGATCTTTATGTCTCGCACGTCCTTGCCGTCAATGGTCACGGTTCCAGAGTCGACATCATAGAAACGGGCTATGAGGTTGGCTATCGTTGTTTTTCCCGAGCCCGTCTCCCCGACTACGGCGACTACGCTCCCTTTCGGGATTGTGAGGTTCATGTTGTCCAGGATCCTCTTGTCCTCATAGGAGAAATTGACATTGTTGAACCTGATTTCATTGCGGAATTCGCTGAGCTCCACCGCGTCCGGCCTTTCCGTGACTTCGGTATGGGTGTCGATAAGGTCGAAATAACGGTCGGCGGCCGCCATGCTCCGCTGGATGTAGGTGTTGATCTTGATGATGTTCTTGACGGGCTGATACGCGAGGACTATCGGGACTATCAGCTGCGCGATGTCGCTGATCGGCATGCGCCTGTAACAGCAGTAGGTCATGAAAATGATCACGCTGACCACCGATACGAATTCCACGAGCGGGGCTATCATGAGCTCTGACCGCAGCGCCTTTATTATGGTTCTGAAATAAGTCTTGTTGACATTCTTGAACGTGTCAATCTCCTTCTGCTCCATGTTGTAGGACTTGACGACCAGGATTCCGGTGAAGACCTCGTGCATCCTGGTGGTGACTTCGGCGATCTTCGAGAACGACTTCCGGTAGATAATCCTTATGTTCCGGCCTATGATTATTATCGGCAGCACCGAGATCGGCAGGGCGATCAGGAGGATGAGCGGAAAGATCATGTTCTCGTTCTGCAGACTTGTGTAAATTATGAACCCTATGCAGGCAAGCAGTTCGATGGGGCAGCGTGTAGCGTCCTCGATGACGAAGGAGACCGACGATTCGATTGCGCCCGTGTCGTTGGTGCATCTGCTTATGAGCTGCCCGACATCGGTCTTGCCGTAGAACTTCATGGACTGCCCCACCAGCTTTTCAAAGGCCTTGTCGCGGAGGTCTGCGACCACCCGGGTGCCGACCCAGCGCGTGTAGAGTTTGTTCACATAGACGGCGGCGCTTTTCAGGAACCAGACAAGAATGAACAAAGTGCTGGCGATTAGGAGGCACTGCCAGGTCATCAGGTTGTTTTTCACAAGCTGTACGTCAACATGGAGGAAGTCTATGATCCTCTGCGAGATCCGCACCATCTGCAGCAGGCTTGCATTCTTCTTCCCTGCTGCCGGTATTGCGGCCTCTTCCGCTGGTTTCAGATTTGCGTCATCGGCTGCCAAGCCTCTGCTTTCACCGTTTCCATTCTGGACGCTTACCGTGGCTCTGCCCCCGTTTTCCAGGGATTCGAAAAACGGCTTGATCCAGAACAGGCTTCCGAAAAGGGATCCGGCGGACACGAAGCCGGCAATGATTCCAATGGCGAGTTTGCGCTTGTACGGCTTCACATATGCCAGCAGGCGGAAATAGCTCTGCCTTTTAAATACGTCCTTATTGTCCATGAAATGTTTTTTCCTTAAATATCGTGTCCTAAGTACAAGTTGCGTTTGTCCGGGTTATTTTCGGGTATATTTTTCTGCAAGCTCTTTAACCTACATCTATAAATGAATTCAAACAAATCATCTTTAGTATAAGGCGTGCAATAATGAAGATTATTTCATGGAATGTCAACGGAATAAGGGCGGTGCAGAACAAGGGTTTTGCCGAATGGCTGCTTAAGGAGAAGCCCGATGTCCTCTGCGTTCAGGAGACAAAGGCCGAGGAAGAGCAGGTCGACATGGAGCTCAGATGCCTGCCCGGCTACAGGAGCTACTGGTGTTCCGGAGTCAAGAAAGGCTACAGCGGTGTTGCGAATTTCGCAAAGGCGGAACCGAAAAACGTGGAATTCGGATTCGGCCTCGACCCGAAGTTCGACAGGGAGGGCAGGATAATCGTGATGGACCTGCCGGACTTCATGCTCCTCAACATATATTTTCCCAACGGCCAGAGGGATGACGAACGCCTGAAGTACAAGCTTGACTTCTATGACGCCACCCTGGATTTCTGCGAAGCCCGCAGGAAAGAGGGCAGGGAACTCCTGGTCTGCGGCGATTACAATACGGCCCATAACGAAATCGACCTTGCTCGCCCAAAGGACAACGAGAATGAATCCGGATTCCTCCGCATAGAACGCGACTGGATGGACAAATGGGAGAAGCACGGCTACATCGACACTTTCCGCAAAATGCATCCTGACAGGAAAGACGCCTATACCTGGTGGAGCATGAGGACTGCCGCCCGGGGCAGGAATGTCGGGTGGAGGCTTGACTACCATTATGTTACACCCAAGCTTTTCAAGAAAGTCAGGTCTTCCGAAATGATGCCTGATGTGATGGGCTCGGATCACTGCCCGATAGTGATCGACCTGGATTTGTAGCCGTCCCGCGATAAAATTTTTATTTGACCGGACGGTTAAATAAAAATTAAGATGAGGTTGCAAACCTTGGGTTGTGTGTTATTTTACTGGACTTTTTATTGAAAGACCTGCGTCTTTGTTTCGGATTTCGTAATTCGAATTTCGAGTTTTTCTTCAGACACGGGGCATTAGCTCAGTTGGCTAGAGCGCCTGCATGGCATGCAGGAGGTCAAGGGTTCAACTCCCTTATGCTCCACCATCCTTACGTAACTGCTTGATATAAGCCTGCTTGCAAATAACAAGCAAGCTTGTCTCTTCCGATTTGTGATACCAGAACTATGATTTTGTGATACCACGGAAAGGTTCTGGACAATGAAGAACACATATCTCCACGTTAGAAATGGACATTTTCACTTCAGAATGAAAATCCCTAAAGGCTTGCATGAAAGATTCGGACATAGGCTTATCAGAAAATCTCTAAAGACAAAATCCCTCTTGGAAGCTCAGCATGTTACAAATATGTTGAACGTTAAATTTAAGACTTTGTTTGCACAATTAGGAACTGATACGGCATCAAAAGCAGAAATCAGAGAAGCTGTCAGCAATATATTTCATGGTGTTGTTAATGGACTTGATGAATTGAGGATTGAGAGCGAGAAAATCTCCTGTTTGGCTGATGCTCTATCCAAGGCGAGACAATACCTAGTTGATAACAATATCGAACATGCAATTGGAAATAGCTTTTCCCGATGGAATGATGGATCACCGAAGATATTGCTGTCCAAGTTGATTGAAGACTATGCTAAAGAACACATAAACGATAATAAATGGGGAGAAAAAACCAAGGTCGAGTTCAATGCTTTCTTTAAGATATTCCTTGAGATAATGGGGGATGTAGACATTAATAACATTGACAGAGAAAAGATAAACGCCTTTAAGGAAAAGCTTCTGCGTATTCCTGCCAATAGGAACAAAAATCCTAGATACAAAGGAAAAAGCATTGATGAACTCTTGACAGTGAATGACGTGAAACCTATGTCGGTGTCAAGAATTAATAAGAACTTAGCAGTTATTTCTTCAATGTTTAAGTGGGGGAAAAGACATGGATATGTCAAGGATAATTATGCTGAAGGATTGCAGATAAAAATCCACCATAGGGCATCTGATGAGAGGAAAGCCTATGATAAGGATGATTTGATGAAGATAGTCCGAAAACTGTCTGAAATGGACAGGAAGATAAATCCCGAAGAGTTTTGGATTCCTATCATTGCAATGCTGAGTGGAATGAGGCAGAACGAGATATGCCAGTTGCACAAAGAGGATATCATTACACGGGATGGCATTCACTGTTTTGATATAAACAACAATCATGTCGGGAAAAAGACCAAGACACTTGCAAGCGAACGAATTGTCCCTATTAACCCAATCCTTATAGAAATAGGAATCCTTGCCTATGTGAAAAGTATAAAGAAAGGACAGCTATGGAAAGCTCTGAAATGCCATGAATTCAACGGATATGCTTACCTGTATCAGAAAAGATATAGCAATTTCAATAGGAAATACATAACTGAGGACAAGAGGAAGGTGTTCCATTCTTACCGCCATGCTTTTATCAATGCTCTAAAGCAAAATGGGGTTATTGAACAAAGGATAGCCGAAATCGTAGGGCATACAACAGGCTCAATTGATATGGAAAGATATGGCAAATCCTACAATCCACAGGTTCACCTTGATACTTTGAAGAAGCTTGATTATGGATTTGACATCATCAAGGAGCTATTGTCTTGATAACCACTGAAAAATCTGCCAATCTTCATTAACGGATGCCTTGCCCTCCGGCTCGATAAAACGCAGGGAATAGGCTGTTCGTGTATCCCTAACGCAAGGAATGGTTGAGGGTGAATGAAGCGTTGATGGGATTATAAGAAAAGAGAAAAGACCGTTTACACAAAATTTCTTAAAGAGCCAAAAATTCTTAATAGAGCCCCAGCCTAGTCTAGGCATCCTCTTACTTGCTTCTCCATTTTGCTTCCCTTTCTGCGTCTTCTCTATCCCTATCAGCCCGTTTCTTTGCTTGCTCTGCTTTTCGCCTTTCCCATTCGGCATCAGCCCTTACCCTATCAGCCTCGTTCTTAGCTTGTTCAGCTTCTTGCTTTGCTTTTTTAGCGGATTGTTCCGCACGGTCAACATCAGACTTTGCTTTTTCGGCAACCCGATTAGCAGTCTGTTTGGCTACCTCTGCCTCTTGGCGAGCGGCATAAGCACTGGAATTAGCGCTGTCGATAGCGCCTTGAACCTGTTCTTTTTGGATTAATTTATCTACTTCTACTGTAACTTTTTCAAGCTCTGATTTAAGTGTTTCATCATTTGGAAGATACTTTATAGCCTTCACGTAATATAATTTGGCATTCTTTACCTCACCAGATAAATTACTGATGATGGCTAATCTCAAATAGGCATTTCCACGTATTTCATCACATTTATATTCATTTACGGGATCAAAAGCAGAAGATATATTCGTATATTTTATAACCGCTAAATTTCCACCACTTAATTCTCCTTTTGTAACTTTAATGGCGAGTTCTCTATAGGCATCAGCAAGATTTGAATCTTGCTTGAGTTTAGCAATTTTATCTGGCACAACTTTCTGTATAATTTTGGTTCCTGCTCCTTCACATGTTCCGCATGATTGTATTGAACCGCCTTGTTTACTGAAAAGTACAGAACCGGTATTATAAGTTATTATTCTCCCAGAACCTCCGCAATTAACACATTCATAACTAGAACGATCCACGTGTGCCTTGGATACAATATATATTCCATCATCTGTAAAATGTTCATCTGCTTGTTTTACAAGAGCTTTTAACAATTTGTCATACTTTTTGGCTTTTAATTCATCTTCATATTTTTTTGCCACTATTGGGTCATATTTATATTTCTTTTGAATGTCCTCTGGTAATATTGAGAAATCAATAAAATTTTCACCTTTGCTATGTTTAATTTCAAGACCACTAGGAGTCTTATTTAGAATAGAAACATTTTCATATACGTTGCCATCAGTAGTTTCTAATATTAATCCCCAGGCAGATAAGGTAATGGAAAAAAATATCAGTAAGGAAAGTATTAGTAATCTCATGTTTGCCCCCCCCCGATAAATGGTTATATCCCCAATTAACAACGATTAACCATTAACATAATAACATTTGTCACGACATATGCAAGATTATTAAATAAGTTCTCATACTATTCGGCATCCAAATGCCGGAAATACCGGTCTTTCATACCCCTAACCGCCTGTTTTACCCATAAGTCATCCCCGCCCCCAGTCCCAACTTTACGCCTATCCGACAATTCCCGCCCGGATTTCACCTAATTAGTGTTGACTATCAACAAGTTAAGTCAAATAACAGGTAGTGAAACGATCTCCATCAATCTCAAAACGCTTCTATCTCTTCCATACGCTGTCACCAGTCAGTATCCTATTGTCTCACCTTTCTTGGGGAACTTGCCCCCTGTTAACATCTATACTATATAGACGCACCAATCATTAATTATGTTTCTGAAAATAGGCTGAAGCGTAAGTATTAACCCTTTCGGATCCCAAATCCTGCATGGTATAGCTCAGATAGACACGGGTTAATGCCATGAGACAGGGCTACCCAATCGACCTGCCGTAATCCATACCCTAACAGAATGGTTCCATATCTCAGACAAGGAAAGGAGTCATTCGCCTTTGCTGAGGCATAAATGATTCTAGGTGAGGAAGGCATCGGTTCTTGTGACAAGAGACAGGCATTAACCGCCATAGCCATTCCCCCATGCTTTACCGAATTGCCATGAATACTGTCGGTTTTACCCGCTTCCATCCCGTGCGTTCAATGTTTCACCCATCCAACAAGGCGTATACACGCATTTATCGGCATTCAAACACACCCATAATTAAGTAAGACTCGTTAGAGGGCGGGTCGATCGCTTCAATTGATTCTAAAACATCATAACTAAAGGAGAACTACAATGAATATTCCATCACAAACGCTCTCAACGATCCAGCAAAAAAAGCTTAAACGGTGCTTGGACAAGAATCTCTATGGCACAATCGAGGAGTATCGGAAGAAGTGGGGGCTGACTTGGGAGCAAGGAATCGAGGTGGTGTACTACGACTTCATTTCAAGCGTATGGAAAGATGAATGCCTGTGTGAAAACTGCCCAAGTCGAGTCAAATAAAACAGGAGACTTAAAATGGATACGAATAGTACGAACATAATTGAATTGGAAGACAATCCGGAAGATTGCAAATTCTGTGAACATGGCGTTTCAAACGAATGGGGTTTCTGCGAAAATTGTTGCAAACAATTTGAGGCGTGGTACAGGGAGCATTCAGTTGATTTTACAGAGGAGGAAGCATCATGAAATTTCACATCAAAGAAAGACCAGCAATGAATTATTATGCGGGAAGTCCTGCGTTAGTCTTCGATGAGTTCAAGGAACTGTCACAGGCTGATCAAGAAAGCATGTGGATACTTGGTTTGAACGTTAAGAACAGGGTGCAATGCAAGGAACTGGTTGCTCTTGGAGGGCTTGACACAACTTGCGTTTACCCACGAGTCATCTTCAAGAGGTTGCTGATGACCGATTCGAGTTCAGTTATTCTAGTTCACAACCACCCTTCGGGTCAAGTCGAGCCAAGCAATGATGATATCCGGCTTACGTCTGTGATAAAGGATGGATGCAAGGTATTTGATATCCGCTTGCTTGACCATGTGATAATCGGAGAAGGCACATATTTCTCGTTCCGTGAAAAGAATTTAATTTAAACATTCCATCAAATATTCCAAAGTGATGTGGGATAATCACTTGGAATAGATGACAGGCAGGCTGAGCGATGACGGATGAATACGTCATTTTGCTCGGTTTTTTTATGCCTATATGTCAAACAAAAGGAGAAACAAAATGAAGACAAACGCATTTCTTATCGACCCGAAGAACAAGGTGTTTAAGTTCGTGGAGATTGATTTTTCTAATTTTCTCAAGGAGGCATACGAGAAATTGGAATGCTCTATCATTCAGCCTGTCACACTTTACGAGGATGATTTTATGAGAATAATCCTATGGGTTGACGAGGAAGGATTGCTTAAGGAGAACCGTGATTTCTTCAAGTTCAACAGGGCAGACACCCAATGGTTTGCCGGAAGCGGCATGATTACATGCGAAAGAGCCGAAGGTAATGCTGAAGGCAATCACATGCCGATTGATGCTAAAATGGCGCTGAATAGCCAAGCCATAAGGGATGATGTGTCATTCATGCATTGCGACAATGACGAAGCTTGCCCCGAACCAAAGACAATTGTCGTTTCATGGTGAACGTCTTCCCAGTTCGAATTATCCCCATAACTCTTTCCATAAACTTTAATTAACTCAACTGTCTCGGAGGTAACAGTCTTACAGAATCATTGTGTCTTTTAGTATTTGCAAGTCGTTTATAATCAACAAAGCAATATCGCTAAACGGTATTGGAACAAACAGGAGGATTTATGAATAACCTAGTTAGAACTCAAGAAAACTTAACGGACTTTATGAACCGGATTAACGCACCAACAAAGGAAGACTTCCTTGTGGACGCACCGGATATCGTAATGGACGGGCTTGCTATCAAGTTCGATGATCAGACTTTTGAAACTACAGGCGAGTTCAGAAACCAAATGTACTCGAACCTCGCCCCCGGACTCGGCACCTACGCCCGTCATTTGGAGTCGAAAGGCGACATAATTGTAATCA
>JBAZRS010000128.1:0-11070 GCA_041662825.1 Victivallales bacterium
GTTCCAGGATGTCCGAGTCCGAAAGAGGGACTGTCAGGGAAACTTTTTTTGTCAGCCAGGTTGGAAACAGCTTTAAGACAACTATCGCCGACAAGGGGGATTTCAAGGTCAGCGAAAGGTATGTCTTTGAAATCGGAGGATCGGGAAAAGATGCCGGGCAGATAAAAGGGATTAAAGATTCATACGTCGCCGCAGACGGAATAGAGGTGGGATTCGGCAATAAAATTCCACTCTACCTCTTCGGATTCCTATATTGATACTGTTTAGCATTCATCTTTTTTCGTTGGTATTTTTTTCACGCAGTGAAAAAAATTATATTCCTGCGCAGAAGCCCCTGATCCGCTCCGCGGATTTCTCTATGGTCTGCTCGGAGCAGGCATAGGACATCCTTATGTGACCCTCGGCGCCGAAGGGCTGTCCGGGAATAACCGCTGTTTTCGTCTCGGCAAGGAGTTTGCCGCAGAAATCCCAGGAGTTGAGTCCGTATGACGACACGTCGCAGAAAAGATAGAATGCTCCCTGCGGCCTGATGCATTTCACGCCGGGAATGGATGAGAAGAGGTTATAAATGAAATCCCTGCGTTTCTCAAAAGCCAGTCTCATTGTCTCTACCGGGGTCTGATCTCCTTTGAGTGCGGCAAGGGCGCCGAACTGGGCGAAGGTAGTCGGATTGGACGTGGTGTTGCTCTGAAGGGCGCAGATGCGCTCGGTCAGCCATTTCGGGGCGGCAAGATAACCGAGACGCCATCCTGTCATCGAATAGGCTTTGCTGAATCCGTTCACTGTGACCGTAAGATCGGCGATTTCCTGCGAGAAGGATGCTATGCTAACGTGCGGGAACGCCGCGTCGTATGTGAGTTTCTCGTAAATCTCGTCGGAAAGGACCATGAAATTCTTTTTCACTGCGATTTTCGCAATTTTCTCGAGGGTCTCTTTCCTGTAAACTGCGCCGGTGGGATTGCTCGGAGAGTTGAGGATGAGGAGTTTTGTCTTTGAATTCACTGCGGCCTTGAGCTCGTCCGGATCCAGCTCATAATTGTTTTCCGCCTTGCAGGGGATTATTACCGCCTTTGCACCGCTGGCCTTGATCATTTCTGTATAGCTCACCCAGTAGGGGGAGGGGAGGATGACTTCATCGCCTTTTCCGCAGAGGGCGGCGATTGCGGTGAAAATGCTGAATTTAGCTCCGGGGGCGACAACGATCTGATCGGCCTTGCACGGGACATTGTTTTCCCTGTTGAGCTTTTCAGCGCAGGCTTCCTTGAGATCCGGCCTTCCGCTTTCGGGGGTGTATTTGGTTTCACCTTTTTTCAGGGCTTCAATTGCGGCGTTCTTTATGTGTTCCGGAGTGTCGAAGTCGGGTTCGCCGGCGCAGAGGCTTAAGATATCCTCTCCGGCCGCTTTCATGGCTTTCGCCTTTGCCGTGATTGAAAGAGTTGCGGACAGTTCGAGCCCTCCCATTGTGCCCTTGGTGATCTTCAAATCCCTCATTTACTTATATCCTTTCTCCGCTAAGAACTCTTTGATTATCCTGCTCAGGTTGTTTTCCTGTATTTTTATGATTCCCATTTCCCTCTGTGCATTTTCGGGGGAATCAGAGGCGTGCGCAGTGTTCACCATGACATCCTGCCCGTATTCCTTCCTTATTGTGCCGCTGGGGGCTTTTGTCGGATCCGTGGGGCCCAAAACATCGCGGATTTTCTTCACGGCCTTTTTTCCTTCATACACGAGAACCATTGTCTTCACAAGGCCCGGATTCCTGAGTTTTTCCTTCGGGCATGTGTCGGGTCTTACACCGGACATGAATTCGACGATCTGGAAGAACTGGTCGTCCGCGAACGGAACCCCCGCCACTTCGGAAAGTTTCGAAGAGGCGTTCTCCCCGAGTTTGACCTTGAACTCCTTTTCAATCATATCCTTGATCTTGTCGCCGATTTTCGGTGCGAGTTTCTCCCTGAGGACGCCCTGGACCGGCCCGTAGAATTCAAGGGCGTCGGCAACAGACATCTGGTAGATCTTTGTCCCGATTATCCTCAGTCCGGTCCTGCTGAACATGTCGATGATGTTGCCCGGCTTCGAGCTCGGATAGCGCCAGTTGTCAGGTTTGATTATCACGAGAGTGCGTTCGAGATCGGTATTGTCGTCGTAGTGCATGTCGGCTATATTTGTCTGCGTGTCTGCGAAATCCGCAAAAAACTTGAGTTTGGCCATGGCGAATTCCTGATCCGGCGGGAGAAGGACGGCCGGCTCGAAATATTTCAGGCTGCCGTTCCTGTCGAAGACAAGGTCGGCATAGGTGTCGCGGACAGTTTCACCGGTGATTCTCATTTCGCCTGCGCCCCTTGACTCGGGGGCAAGCCTTCCGGCTATCGTGTAAAGTTTGGAACAGGCGTTCTCACCCCTGAACAGCAGCATGAGTACCCGGCGTTTGGTGCCGTCTTCCGAGGGTGTGAAATTGTTCAGGACATAATCTGAAAGGAGGTCGGCCGCCTTTGAAGATACGGTTTTTTTCAGAATTTCGGCATATTCCTCGGCGAATTCGCGTGTCGGCGTGAGCATTTGCGCCCCAACCAGTTCGAGATCGGTCCTTGCGAGAAGGCGTGCAATCACGCCGCCTGTGCGGGATTTCAGTATGGTGTATGGTGTGATGAGAATATACGATAGTTCCAAAGCCATGATAACCTCCGTGATTAAATATTATGCGGCTGAAGGCCGCAAATTCAGTAATCAGTAATCAGTTTTCAGTTATCAGTTAAAATTCCTGATTACTGGTTGCTGATTACTGGGCACTGTGAAATTCAAATTTATCAAATTACGCGGATATGCGTTCCTTGACCTGTTCCTTGTTCTTCGGTTTTTTCTTCAGCGTCGGGGGGGCTCCCTTGACGGCTTCCGCAGTGATTATGCATTCAGTTATATCTGTTTGTGACGGGACCGAATACATTATTTCAAGCATGAGCTCTTCAAGAATCGACCTCAGGCCGCGGGCGCCTGTGCCTTTTGCAACAGCCTTGTCGGCGAGCGCCGAAAGGGCCTCACTCTCAAAGACCAGTTTCACATTCTCCATTTCCATGAGCTTTATGTACTGGCGGATAAGCGCATTCTTGGGTTCGGTAAGTATTTTCACCAGATCCTCTTTCCTGAGCGGTGAAAGCTCGGTGACCACCGGGAGCCTTCCGATGAACTCGGGAATGAATCCGAATTTGACGAAGTCCTCGGGTTCGGCGAGCTGGAGGATCTCCTCGCTGGTCACGGAGACCGGCTTCTTGCTCTCCTCCTCCATGTGCCTGAATCCGAGTATGTGCTTCCCGACCCTCCTGCGGACCATCTTGTCGAGTCCGACAAAGGCGCCGCCGCATATGAAAAGGATGTTCGAGGTGTCAACCTGTATGAATTCCTGGTGCGGGTGTTTGCGTCCGCCTTTCGGGGGGATGTTCGCAACAGTCCCCTCCAGTATTTTCAGAAGGGCCTGCTGGACGCCTTCACCCGACACGTCGCGCGTGATGGAGACGTTCTCGGTTTTTCTGGCTATCTTGTCTATCTCGTCAATGTAGACGATTCCGATCTGGGCCTTCTGCACGTCGTAGTTCGCCGCCTGGAGCAGGCGCAGTATTATGTTCTCAACGTCTTCCCCGACGTATCCGGCTTCCGTCACGGTCGTCGCGTCGGAAATGCTGAAAGGCACGTCGAGGAGTTTCGCGAGTGTTTTTGCCAGGAGGGTTTTCCCCGAGCCGGTCGGGCCCATAAGGAGCACATTGCTCTTTTCTATTTCAACATCGCCGTCGGCGCCGTTGAACGCAGATTTGTTTTTCTGGCAGACAAGGCGCTTGTAGTGGTTGTGGACAGCCACCGAAAGAACCTTCTTGGCATGTTCCTGGCCTATGACGTACCTGTCAAGATCCTCTTTTATCTTCTGGGGATTGGGTATTTTCAGGAGGGGGATGCCCTGGGGGGCTTTCTTTTCGGAGGGTGCCTCCTCCTGCTTGTACATCCCGGTACATATCTCTATGCAGTTCCTGCAGATTGTGGAACCCGACGGGCTTGAAATGAGGGCCCCGACTTTTTCGGCCTGCTGTCCGCAGAAGGAACAGCGTGTCTTGGCTTGGTTTGTGCGTTTTTCATTCATGGTTTTTGTTTTTACTTCCTGACAAATACGTGGTCGACAATTCCGTATTCCTTCGCCTCTTTGGCTGACATGAAGAAATCACGGTCGGTATCTACGGTGATCTTGTCCAGTTTCTGGCCGGTGTGTTCCGCCAGTATCCCCTGGAGGATGTCCCGGAGCCTTGTGATTTCCTTCGCCTGTATGTTGATGTCTGAGGCCGAGCCTTCGGCGCCGCCCCACGGCTGGTGAATCATTATCCTTGAGTTGGGAAGCGCATATCTTTTCCCGGCCGTTCCGGCGCAGAGGAGGACGGCCCCCATGCTGCTGGCCTGACCGAGGCAGTAGGTCTTAATGCCGCACGTGAGGATTTTCATTGTGTCGTAAATCGCCAGGCCGGCGGTAACCGAACCTCCGGGGGAATTTATGTAAAGGTCGATGTCCTTCTTGGGATCTTCGGACTGGAGGAAGAGCAGCTGGGCCACGATAAGGTTTGCTACGTTGTCGTCTACGGGCGTGCCGAGAAGGATGATCCTGTCCTTCAGGAGGCGGGAATATATGTCATATCCCCTCTCGCCCTGTCCGGTCTGTTCAACCACCATGGGTACAAGTACTGACATGAATGATTCTCCTTTATCTTGTAGTGATATCGTTAGTGTCTTTATTTCACAGTTCTATGCTTTAAGCGCATATAAAATCCGAAATCCGAAGCACGAAATCCGAAACAAGCCTGAAATAAAAAATGAAAATATAAATTCTGAAAACAATGTTTGGAAAATTTGAAAATTAATTAAATTCCCATTTGTTTCGGATTTCGATATTCGGATTTCGAGTTTGGTTTGCGGGCAAAACCCGCCTTAGTTACTGTTATGCCGGCTTCGAGGTGTCGGCATTCTTGATGAGGAAATCAGTGACTTTAGCCATCAGCATGTCCATCTGGAGGTCTTCCATTCCGCCTGACGAATCAAGCTGGTTCCTGAACTCCTGCTCCTTCACGCCGTAATATTTGCTGATGCCGCTGATATGGCTGTCCATCTCGTTCTTTTCAATGGTTATCTTTTCGGTGCGCGCGATTTTGCGGAGCACGAAATATCTGCGCATCCTTTCGGCGGCCGACTTCTTGGCCTCCGCAAGATGCTTGTCTTTTTCAGTTTTGAACTTCTCAACGTCGGATTCTTTTTTCACTTCCCTTGTGGCGATGAGACGGAACTCCTTGTTTTCGGCTTCCGCCAGTACCGACGGGGGAATCGGGAATTCGCCGGCCTCGGCAATCACTTTTTCCAGGATGTCCTTTTTCGCTTCGGCTTCCGCTTTCTGCTTCTCCTGGAATGCAAGGCTGCCCTTGAGCCTTTCACGGAGTTCATTCATGTCCTTGGCATTGACCTTCTTTACAAGATCCTCGTCGGAGCTTACCGGCGCCCTCCTCTGGATTTCGATGGTCTTGACACTGTATTTGACTTTTTTACCCGCAACCGGCTTTTCCCTGAAATCTTCGGGGAACTGGGCGGTGAGTTCGTAGTCTTTTCCGGCGACGGCGCCTTCGAGGACCTTGTTGATTCCGGGGATTATTTCGGGGTCTGAAAGCCAAGCCCAGGTCTCAGGGGTTTCAAGGAGGATCTTGAGCCTGCTGTCGGCGCCTTCGGGAACTGCGAAATCTGACTTGTAGGAGATCTTCACCATGTCGCCCTTGGCGGCCGGACCCTCAGTCTTGGTGAATTCGCCGTACATCTCGCGGAGGTTTTTCAGTTCCTCGTCAACCCTGCTCTCCTCGACCTTGACTTCGGGAACCGATATTTTAATGCCCTTGTACGCACCGAGCTTTATTTCAGGGGAGACATTGTATACTATGGTGAAGCTGTAGTCTTTTCCGGCCTCCAGTTTCTCCGGCTGGGCGTCGGGGAAGCTGTAGCTGACGACATCAAAACTTTCATCGGATGCGATTTTTTCAAAAGCGGCGGTGAAAAAATTCTTCACGGTTTCGCCCTCTATGCGCGGAAGGAAGCGATTCCTTATGAGGGAGAGGGGGGTTTTCCCGGCCCTGAATCCGGGAACCTGTGCGAATTTCGCAAATTCCTTTAGCATGGCGTCGGTTTCGGTGTCAACCGCTTTGGCGGGAACTGTGAATTTTACACTTTTCACGCAGGGTTCAGAACCGCTCACTTCGGTTTTTATCAGATCTTTGAGGCTTTCTTTGCTTGCTGTCATGTAATTTTTCAATCCTATGCTATCTGTTTTGTTTATGTTCGGCACTGTAAAACGATACGGGCGCACTTGCCTTCATCCGGGCAGCGGAACCGCATTAAGTTTCAAGAAACGTGTATTTTATCACATAAACTATTAATTTCCAGTTGATTTGAACAAGGAATTAAATAATATAAGTATGCGGGAAATGGGAGCTTGTCCGCAAAGCCGCAGGGGTGTAAAGTAATTTTAGCGGCAGGACAGCGGATATGCGGGAATAGCCGGCTGAATTAAAAAATAAAAATATTTTTGACTTTTTACCGCATCCAAGATATATTCACATTTCATTTTAATAAAAAATTAAATTTTAACTGGTTTTCCCATAATGGCAGGCGTACCAAAATTAATCATATTGTCGGAGCAGTTCAGGGGGAAAAGCTTTGAGCTGACCGGAGACAAATATTCTGTCGGACGTGTCGATCAGAGGGAAATCTGCATCAAGGATCCCACTGTCAGCACATATCACTGCGAGTTCATCAAGAACGGGGGCACATATATCCTCAAGGATTGCGGCAGCACCAACGGAACCCGCATCAACAATATCCCCATATCGGGAGAGCAGGAGCTTCAGAGCAGCGACATCCTGCAGGTCGGCGGAGTTGAAATCCTCTATGACTGCGAGGACAAGACCGTTACGACCGCCCTCAAAACCCAGACGGGGATAAACCTTCAGGGCGCACAGGTTGGGATATCGACCATAAAGGAAATGTCCAACTTCTCTCCTTTCGCATCCGACAAGAAGAAAAACGCGAGAAGCCAGAAGATCATGATCGTCTTTGTGATAATACTCGTTCTGGTCATTATCGCGCTGCTTGCCTATCTGAGCAAAATCATGTTTTTCAAGTCTTCCGACCAGCCACGCACCGAGATTTCACGGCTTGTGGAGAAGGTGGTTTAGCTGCGACGATTTTTGAATTAGCCCCGACGCCCCGGGAGACAACCTCCTTGGGCTCATTATACTGTCACCCGGAGAATTTACCATGAACGAAAACAACAGCAAAAAAATCAATAAGGACGAATACAAGAAAGACGAGAAGAAGAAGCCGGCAGTCCAGCCGGTGAAGAAGGCGCCGCAGATGGCCATATTCGTCTGGCTCCTTATATTCCTCTCGCTCGGAATCCTTTTCGCCTATAACCACAACAAGAAGGATTTCGCCGAATGGGACCAGTCGAGTTTCGAGAAGGAGCTTGCCGCAGGAAACATACTGACGGTCAACCTTTCCCCGGAAAACGACAGGATCTACTATGTGGAAGGCAAATACAAGGCGGCTTCTTCCTCAAAGGATGCGCCTCAGGCTGAAAACGGCGAATACCTCTACAGGTCGAAGGTCGTCTACTCTGAAAAGCTCGACGAGATGCTGAGGGCCAATTCCGTAATAGTAAGGAAAATCGACAACAAGGATCCGTGGCTCAAGAGCCTTGTCCTTACAATACTTCCTATAATCATACTGGTCGGACTCCTGTATTTCCTGTTTTCACGGCAGATAAAGATGGCCGGCAAGGGCGCCATGCAGTTCGGTAAAAGCAAGGCCAGGATGATCCTCCCGAGCGACAAGAAAGTGACTTTCAACGACGTGGCCGGGGCTGATGAGGCCAAGGAGGAGACAAAGGAAATCATTGACTTTCTCAAGGATCCCCTGAAATTCAAGATGGTCGGCGGAAGAATCCCCAAGGGCGCCCTCCTGATGGGACCTCCGGGAACCGGCAAAACCCTTTTGGCGAAAGCTATCGCCGGGGAGGCCGAAGTTCCGTTCTTCTCGATCAGCGGTTCCGATTTCGTGGAAATGTTCGTGGGCGTAGGCGCAAGCCGTGTCCGCGACATGTTTGAACAGGCCAGGCGCTACGCCCCGTGTATTATTTTCATTGACGAGATAGATGCGGTCGGACGCTCCCGGTTTTCAGGCATCGGCGGCGGTCACGACGAAAGGGAACAGACCCTGAATGCCCTTCTTGTTGAAATGGACGGGCTCGAAACACAGGAAGGCGTCATAATCATCGCGGCTACAAACAGGCCGGATGTCCTTGATCCCGCCCTGCTCAGACCAGGCCGCTTTGACCGCCAGGTTGTCCTGGATCTTCCTGACATAAAGGGCAGAAGGCAGATTCTCGATGTTCACATAAAGAACATAAAAATAGAGCCGGATGTGAATCTTGACACGATAGCCAGGGGAACTCCCGGTTTCAGCGGTGCGGATCTCGCAAACCTCATCAACGAAGCGGCTCTTCTCGCCGCAAGATTAGACAAGAAGGCCGCCGGAATGTCGGAACTGGAGGAGGCCAGGGACAAGGTCAGGTGGGGAAGGGAGCGCAAAAGCAGGAAGATCAGCGAGAACGAAAGGAAAATCACGGCTTTCCACGAGGCCGGACATGCGCTTGTATCCCTTTCATGCCCAAAAAGCATGCCTATCCACAAGGTGACAATCATACCCAGGGGAATGGCGTATCTCGGCGCGACAATGCATCTGCCGGAAGAGGACCGCTATACGCAGAGCAGGACTGAACTTGTAGAGGAGCTTGCCGTTCTGATGGGCGGAAGAGCCGCCGAGCAGATTGTATTCAACGACATAACAAGCGGTGCCGCATCCGATATAGAGCATGCGACTAAAATTGCAAAACTGATGGTCTGCACATTCGGAATGAGTTCTAAAATGGGTACAATGCAGTACGGCAGTCGCGAAGGGAATATTTATCTTGGCAGGGATATTGGCAAATCTGAAGGATTCAGCGAAGAAACCTCCAGGGAAATAGACATGGAAATAAAATTACTTATTGATAATGCCAAAAAACGCGCTGATATGATTCTCTCTGAAAACAGGGTTAAGCTCGATATTCTCGCGAATAAGCTCCTGGAAGTGGAAACTCTTGACGGCCCGGAAGTCAGAAAACTTCTTGGTTTTGAAGAAAAGAAAGCCCCGGCATCTTCCGTTCCAGAGATGAAATCCGCCGAATCCAAACCTGAAGAAAATAAAACAGTTTAAAAACCATCATGATAAAAACAGCGATAATAGGTGTTTCCGGTTTTGGCAATGTCCACTACAACGATCTTATCCTCTATCAGGGGAGAGGGCTTCTCGAAATAAGCGCCGCCACGATCATAAACCAGGATGAGGAGTCTGAGAAATGCGCGAAGCTGCGCTCCCTCGGCTGCAAAATCTACACCGACTACATTCAGATGCTGAAGGATTTCAGGGGGGAAATAGACATTTGTTTTATCCCCACAGGCATCCCCCTTCACAAGCCGATGACGATTGCCGCCATGGAATCCGGCGCGAATGTCTATGTGGAAAAACCGCTGGCCGCCACAATCCAGGAAGTTAACGACATGAAGAAGGTTCAGATTTCCACAGGCAAATTCGCGGCAGTGGGATATCAGACAATGTACACCCCCGAACTCATGCTTATAAAAGAGACCGTCTGTTCTGGAAAGCTTGGGAAAATCAAATCCATCAAATGCTGTGCGCTCTGGCCGAGGGCCGAGGCATACTACAACAGGAACAACTGGGCCGGAAAACTGAAACTCAAAGGCGATGTCTGGGTCTTGGATTCACCCTTCAACAATGCGCTCGCCCACCAGCTCAACCAGATCTGCTTCTTCGCCGGAAAGGAAATTGCGAAATCCGCAGAAATCAAGTCCATACAGGCCGAGCTCTACCGGGGGAACAGGATTGAAAGCACGGATACCGCCTGCATGAGGATAAGCACCGCGGAAAATATCCCGCTTTATTTCATTTTGACACACGCATGTGAAACAGCCTTCGGACCCGAACTGGTCATCACAGGCGAAAAAGGCGAAATAAGGTGGAACATGACAAAGACCGTCATAACAATATCGGGGAAAACCGAAGAGACAGTCTGCCAGAACGGCCCCCAGATGCGGGAGTGCATCATGAACAAGCTCATATCAAGGGTCAGTGACGGGAAAACCTTCATATGCGATCTCGATATTGCCGGCACCCAGACGCTTTGCGTAAACGGGGCGCATGAATCATCGGAGATACACCAGATTGACAGCAGCCTGCTTTATTCCATTGCCGTCAAGGACGGATACACCAAGGTTGAATCCACCCAGCATGTCATCCGGGGAATAGACGCCGTCGTCTTTGAGGCGTTTGAAAAGGAAAAACTTTTCAGCGAATTGGGCGTGCCCTGGGCCGTCAAGGGTAAAATCATCTCCCTGGAAAACTACAGTCATTTCCCGATGCAGCGCTGAAAAGATTTGCATCCCTGATGTCATGCAAGATTTTCAGATCTTCGCACACTGATTCCGTTATCCTTTTCCGGCAGCGACGGATTCACATCCTGAGTCCGGACTTGCCCGCCTCAAGGAGGTCGGTCGGAATAAAATGGAGCGAATGCGACCACTTATGCCGGATTGAGTCTTGACATTGAGGGGGTTTTGCCTTATCCTATGCGATTCATGTTTTAAAATGCTGAAGAAGTCTTTTTTTATGCGGAGAGATGGCCGAGTGGTCGAAGGCGCAGCACTGGAAATGCTGTATGCGGGTAACTGCATCGGGGGTTCGAATCCCTCTCTCTCCGCCATCCTTCGCTCCTCGCAGACTCGGCAGCTACGGGTGGCAGGCCACCGTAGCCTTCGCGTAGGAGGAAGCCTCCCAGGCGTAGCGGGAAGTTTTTACGAAGGCAGACTTCCTTGTATACGGTTTGTTTAATTCCCAATCATCCCCTCCTGCTGACAAACAGAAAGAAATCAGTCCAATAATTTATGT
>JBAZRS010000129.1:0-10959 GCA_041662825.1 Victivallales bacterium
TCAGTAAGTTCATCGCGGGTTTTCCGATCGGTATGATTCTCTCCTTGTTGCCCTTTCCTATGACGCGTATGATTCCCTGGTCGAAATGCAGGCTGGCGAGTTTCAGTTCAGCTGTTTCGGAAACGCGAAGTCCGCAGGAATACATGACTTCGAGGATTGTGCGGTTGCGGAAGGTGAGGGCGTCCTTGGCGGTGGCAGGGAATGCCATGAGGAGCGCATCGACTTCCGGCGGTGAAAGCATGTCGGGAAGCAGCCTCCACAGCTTTGGAGAGTCCATGACGTCTGTGATATCACTCTTTATGAGTTTTTCCTGGAACATGTACCTGAACAGCATCTTTACAGACACGAGCCGTCTTGCCAGGGATGCGGATTCAAGCCCGCGCTGTTTGCAGTCCGAAAGGAAGTCCTGTATGTCGTTGCGGACGACATTGTTGAAATCATTTACGCCTTTCTGGCGGAGGAATTTTATGAAGTCCCTGAGGTCGGTCTTATATGCGGAAATAGAATTTCCGCTCAGCCCTTTCTCAAGGGCGAGATAACCGGAGAAATGTTCGAGCACGTTTTCCATAGAAGATGTTAAATCAATACCTTGATCCCATATTTCCTGAAGTTTTCATCTGCGGTGACAACAGGGAGGTTATATGTTATTGCTGTTGCTATGATGAATCTGTCGCAAGGGTCCTTGTGATAGGGGGGGAGATCGGCCGAAAGCTGTGAAACATCCCTGTTGATGTCTATGACCGAAATATCATGATGTTCAAGCACCAGATCCAACCATGATTTGACAGCAACAGGAAGCAAAAGCTTTCCAGATTTGCATTTCAATGCGATTTCAAAACAGGTGATTGCCGAAATGTAAACTGATGGAGCATTTTCAATCCTGGAGAGGGTGTCGCGGCTCATATTCCTATGTTTGTCAGCAAGCCACAGCAGAGCGCATGTATCGAGAATCATCAGTTGACTTCCCCCCATTCGTCTTCGGTCAGGACTTCGGTGGGATCGTATTTAATCTTTATCTTGCTTAGCAGGGGATGAACCTTGGTTCTGCTTTTTTTCCTGTGCGGCACAAGATCGGCCACCACCTTCCCGTTTCTGCATATCAAAAAGGATTTGCCTTTTTCTATCTCGGCCAGCAGGCTTGACAGATTTGTCTTGGCCTCGTGTACATTCACCGATTGCATAATATATATCCTTTCCTTAGCTAAGTTAGTTTAATTCGGAAAACCAATATGTCAAGCGAAATCATATCAAGAAAAATTGCAGACAGGAATGTCTGCATTACTTTAACGTTAAGGAATTTCAAAGTTATTATTGAGAGATTAAAAGCAAAGCGGCAACATCCCGGATTTATTGTAGCCGCGCCACTCCGCTGGCGCGTCTTTTCTGCAAAGCGGCAACAGAGTGCCGCTGCTACAGCGGTGGATTTAAAGCGGCAAACAGCTGGCAAAAGTAAATTATGGAAACGGCATATAGGGTTTCAATAAAGGGGCGGGTGACCGGTGTCGGGTTCCGCTATTCCACCTTGATCAAGAGCGGCGAGTTCCCTTCGCTGAAGGGATACGTCAGGAATGCCGCCTACGGGGAGGTTGAGGTGTTCGTCCAGGGCGAGGAAAAGGAAGTCGACCAGATGCTGGCATGGCTGAAGGAAGGGCCGCGCTTTGCCAGGGTTGACCAGTTTGACTGCATTAAGACAGTCCTGGACCGTTCGCTTTCGGAATTCACGATAATATAGTGCCTAACGTCTCATTACTTTGTAAGTCTGTCATAATTCTCCCTGCTCAGGACGTATATCGGACTAGATGTGAGATTGAGTTTTGCTTTCTCCTGCCGGGGCAGTGAGGCGACCCGGCCCACCACATCTACTGTAATCCAGTCGCCTTTGCCGATTTCTAATTCGTAAGTTGCCTTTGAACCTGTCGTCCAAAGAATCAATGTCTCTCCGAAATATCCTGCCTGGACATGTGTGTCGGCGCAATCGACCTTGCGATACGGCAGGCCGTCGATCAATGCGCTGGCGGTATAGTAGGCCGCTTCGGCCGGCTGATGGCCCGCCTGGATGTCGCCCTCGGCGTCTTCAGCCCTGCCGGAAACCCTTGCCGGGGCGTTCCTCGAATAGCTGAAGGGAATGAGGAACGATATGACCTGTATGTTTGAGAGGGAATTGGCCCATGCCACCATCTTCGTCACCATCTCGGCCTGCCAGCGGCGGGCGTCATAGCCGTGGCATGAACGCGCACCGGTCTCCCCGATCCAGAAAGGCAGGGTGTTTGTCCTGCCGATTTTCTTGTAAGTGTTGAGAACTCCCTGTTCAGTTTCATTTGAAGAGTTGGAGATGGAGCCTCCCAGGCGGGGCGGATTCTGCGGATAGGCATGCACATCCCAGGCGTCCTGATACTTATCCAGCCCGAGCTTCAGGCATTCCTCGAACCAGTTGTCAGAGCCGACCCGCACCAGACTTCCGCCGACATAGAAACCGTCGGGACGTGCGGCCTTGACCGCCTCGTATTCAATCTTGGTCCGGTTGACCCAGTGCTCGGGAGTGCCGCGTGTTTTCGGCACGATATCCACTTCGTTGAACGACTTGTACCACTTGCCATAAGCGGCGGTTTTCCCGGCCAGGGATTTTTTTGTTTCAGGAGTGTCTGAATTGTGTATGTCCCAGAAGTCGGCGCTGAGTATGATGCCCATTTCCTTTGCCATGTCCCAGAGCTCCTTGTTGAAGCCGGGGCTTGAGCCGACATTCCTGTAGATGCCCATGCGGTTCATCCATTCGAATGTGCTTTTGACTGAGGCGTGATCGCGATGGTGCCTGTCGGGGTTGTTCGACAGGAAATAATATGAGGTCGACATTTTCTTCGTGTCTTTGCGGTTCGCCTGTGAAGAAGTTCCCCCGATGACGCTGAATCCGTCCGGAGGATATACGGCAATGATTTTCCCGCCGTCCGGTGATAGAAGCGTCGGACGTATGGAGTAATACCCTCTTGCTGGTGCCGGGCCAAGATCCACTTCGAATTTGCCGGGCAGTTCAACGGCTAGTTCACGCCTTGCGAGCTCCTTTGCGTCGTAATCAGTCATCACCAGAAGCAGTTTCGCCTTGACCGGAAGAATCGGAACGGGATGACCTTCAGACGTCATCATCGGGAAGTGTTTGAATTCGACGTTCATTTTCAAAGGCTCTCCTGCATAAGGCAGGCTGATGGGCGAATTGACGTAGATGTATGGAACCAGGCGTTGGGCGGCGGCATGGAGGGCCGGTGCCGTGTCCGGATCGACGATGCTCCCGGTTGCACTGATAGGTTTGCCGCTCTTGTCTGTCAGGCGCGCCGTGAACTGGAATGTTTCGCCCTCCTTGTGCTGCATTATGAGTTTGAGCATGAGCCGGTGCCAGCCGGGAGAAAGACGGAGCGGAGCCGCCACAGAACCTTCTTTACCGTCTATTTTCACTTCAAGGATATTTCCCTGATCCGTGCGGCCGACCGATTTTCCAGTTTCGCCGGACTGTTTGTCAGCCTTGTTCCTTGCAACTTTGTCTGAAGAAAATTCCAATTGTCTGCCGTCAATCCAACCCTCTGTCCTGATTCCGCTTTGGGTCACCTGCAGCACGGCATCTGTTTCAGCGTCAACCTTGAAATAGAGGAAGGCTTGTCCCGTTCCTCTCGGCCAAACATAGTTTTTTGTGGGCGATTCCATAATGTATAAGCCTGATTCTGACAGCGGAGCCGTTCTCCATTTTGACGGTTTAGAAGTGTCGAATTGCATGACCATGCAGGGGTCGTCAACGCTTGGGCGGATTGTCTGTTCAACATCGACTCCGAGCATTGATGCGCCTGACGGCCCGGCCCATGAGCCGACGACGAGCCATTCGGCCGCTCTGCCGTCGATGAAAGGCTTCGGTGTCGGAGCTGTCATTTCCGGGAAAGCCGGAAGTGGCGAGGGACCGCTTCCCTCTTTGATCAAACGTGCAAGCTGATCATTGTTCGCACCTTTTCCCGCCACGCCTATGACTTTTTGAAAAGCGTCGGCTACAACGAGAGCGGGCAACTCACCAATCCCAATGGCCTTTGCGACCTCCTTGGCCTCCCCGTACATGAAATAATTCACGCTCATTGATGCTAGCGCCTCGGCGTTCTTTGGTTGAAGGATTCCAGTGATGATACTGTCCATTGCCTTGACGTCCGTCCCTTCAAGGATGTACAACTTTCTCATGGAAGCTGTCTGATTTCCTGAAGCGATTAGCGAAGCTCGCAATCCAGCGCTGGCTTCTGTCATCTCCGGCGGGAATAAGTCAATCGGTTCAAGGAGGAAGGCGTCAAGTATTTTCTTGTCGGACGCCATCCCTGCGACTTCAACAGTCAGTATTGTATCGGACGGGAATATGACGACAGTGCCTTCCGCTCTCTGCCAGTCTATTTTCCATGAAACGAGGTTTTTCTGTGAAAAATCCAGCCTGCGGCTGAGCTTGTCCGGCGTTTTTCCGCCACTGAGAGTGAATTTGTTGCCCCCGATTCCTCCGACAGTGAATGCGGTCCAGACCATATATTTCCCCGCCTTGGGCTTGGGATCAAGCGTATAGGAAATGCTGATGGTCGACGGCTTGTATCCGGGGCGCGAGACAATCACCGCCGAGTCGGATGCCGCACAGTTTTGAGCGTCATGAGATAGGACTTTTCCGCCATAGGTTGCCACTGCGGGATTAGAAGGGACGCTTCCGCCCAGCGGTTCAGCTTCGAGGATGATCACCGGACGCTCTGCGGTTCCAGTGACCGGGAGCGGTTCGAGATGTTTCGCTGCAAACGATGAAGATGCTGTTGCCAATTGCGATATGATGGCGAGAGCGGCAAGTCTATAGAAGTTTTTGATTGTCATGGTTCCCTTATAGTTTTTTTATGTGGCGCAGGCGTCTTGCCTGTGGAACTTTATAAAACAGAGGTGATTTTAAAATTGCGAAAATGAAATAAAAAGCTGGAAGAATTCCGTGCTATTTTAATTTTGGATTAAAAAGCAATAAACACATAGGAGTGTCCGTGGAAATTCTTTCAGGCCTATCCAATAGCATGCAAAAGCGCCTTTTTCCAGTTTTTGAAGAGGAAATCTGGGTATCATCCGAATTGCGCTTAATCAAGATACCTCTTGAGGTAGCGCGTGTCTATCTGACCCGCGTCTCTCGGGTCACTCGCCCAGGCGGACGAGTTACTCAATCGGAAAACCCTATCTACTATACGCATATTTCACAACCTCCACACATGAATTCCCGAGTTTTTCCATATTCATCCCGGAGGGATTAAAGATAGTAGCCGGGGGTTGAGCCTTGCGATACCCCCCCGGATCAAGGGGAAAAACGAATCGCACCCTGAAGGGGTGCCAGAATCATACGTTCTAATAATCATTCAACCGTCACAGCAAATATTCCGGTTCGTATTTGACGCCGGGATAATTTCCCGCGCCTTCGCTATGAAACTTGATTTATGTTCTGCATCTGTCTATACTTTCCGCCAATATGAAAGACATTATCAGCTGAGGCAATTTCAAAATTGCCTCAGCTGAGCTGATTTCTTAAGTTGGTGTTCACGGCTTTAGCGTGTCTAACTTGATGAATACGAAGACACACTAAAGTTGTGAACACCAACAAGAGATATTCCCGCGACAACAGTTTCTTGCATTTTGAAATCAGCTCAGCTTATAATATGAGCAAAGAATATGACAATTAAACAAAAACAGGAGTTTTGACCGGTGAATAAGGAATTGAAAAAAACATCTTTTTTTAAAGCGGCGATATTCAATGCAACAGCCGCCATCTTCGTAGCAGCGCCATCTCTTTTCGGAGGCGATGCGGATCCCCGGATCGCCAAGTTCCCGGGCGACCGCGCCGCCGCAGTTTCCCTCACCTTTGACGACGGCCTGCCGGATCATCTGTCAATTGCCGTTCCTGCGCTAGAGAAGCGGGGGATGCGCGGCACTTTTTTTCTCGTGACCGGATACATTCCCAATAACGCGGAAGAAGCCTCTAATCCAAAAGCGCACAATTACGGCAAGATTCCTTGGCCTGTCTGGAAAGAGCTCGCGGAGAAGGGTCACGAAATCGGCAACCACTCGATGCACCACAAGCAGCTCACAAAGCTTTCCGACGAGGATTTGGCGAAGGAGATAGATGACGCGTACAGCCTCATAGAAAAGAATATCGGACAAGCACCTCTCACTTTCTGCTTTCCCGGAAACGGGCATGATGAACGTGTTGACCGCGCCGTGGCCCAGAGGCATGTTGCAGGCCGTACCCGTCTCAAAGGTTACGGCGGCAAAGATTTTACGCTCGAAAAGGCGAACGGCATGGTCGAAGAGGCGATTGCGAAGCGCGACTGGATGGTTGTGATGATACATGGTATCAAACAGGGCTATGACGCTTTCGGTGATCCGGATGTCTTCGGGGCCCACCTCGACTTCCTGGCGGAAAATTCCAGCCGCGTCGCCGTCGACACATTTGCGAATATCGCACGTTACGTCGCCGAACGCGACAATGCGAAACTTTCATCAGAGAAGATAAGCGGAGGTGTAAGGCTTTCAATCTCGACGACTCTTGACAAAAGGTATAGCGTACCCCTGACGGTCGTAATTCCCGCCCCTGACGCAAAGGATGTCAAGGCTCTGTTCAAGGACGATGGCAAACCGGTACCCGTAAAAATTGTTCAGGGTTCTATCCTGGTGGACATGATTCCGGACGGCAGGGCCGCTGATGTCACATGGTAATGCCGAAGCATTCTTTATGATAGTAATCAATGAAAGACAAAGAACAGCCCTTGCGGGCTTAACTACGAGCAAATAATTCGTTTGTAGTCAATGCCGCAAGGCATGTTCTTGCTATTTGCTTGTGGCTTGATATAAATGGTGGCAAATGCAATTGCCGAAATTTATCAATAAACAGGAGTAAGATAGATGAATGATTCAGTCTCGTACAACGGCATTCCTCAGCCTGCGGAATGGCCTCCTCGCACCGGAAATTCCGCCTCGTTCCAGCCGATGCGCGTGCCATATCTGGAGTCGCCGCTGGAGACGATTCCGATAGACGTGGGCCGCCAGCTGTTCGTGGACGAGTTTCTGATTGAAAGCAATACTCTGACGCGTACCTTTCACCAGCCTGTGAAACATACTGGAAATCCAGTGTTATTTCCTCAAACTGCCCACGAATGCAATGCGCAGCTGCCACCGACAACGATACCAAAGTGCGGAGGCCTGTGGTACGACGAGAGGGACCGGATTTTCAAGATGTGGTACATGGCCAGTTACCTTGGCACGATGGCCTATGCCACAAGCAAAGACGGCATTCATTGGGAGCGTCCCATCCTCGATGTTGTACCCGGCACCAATCTCGTCCTGCCTCCGGAACTGCACCCTGACTCCGGCACCGTATGGCTGGACCGTGACACGAAGGACGAGTCCCGGCGTTTCAAGATGCTTTTCCGCGAACCGAACCCGCCGGACAAGGGTTACTTCCCCGGCCTGCTGATGACATCTCCGGACGGCATCCACTGGTCGAAACCGGTGCCGACGGGGCCGATGGACGACCGCAGCACAATGTTCTACAATCCTTTCCGCCGGAAATGGGTGCAGAGCATCCGCCGCTGGATCAACCCATACGGACGTTGCCGCTTCTATTGGGAGGCCGAAGACTTCTTCGAATCCGGTAAATGGGAGGACGGACAGGCGCCGTACTGGGTTGGCGCAGACTGCATGGATGAAGCGGGCGACACGCAGCCTCAGCTGTACAATCTCGATGCCGTGGCATACGAGAGCCTGATGCTGGGATTCTTCCAAATACTCAAGGGGCCGCCGAACCACATTGGTGAAGCTGTCGGGATGCCAAAATTGACAGAATTGGTTTTGGCAACCAGCCGAGACGGCTTCCACTGGCACCGGCCTGATCGCCGGCCCTTCATCGGAGCCAGGCGTGAACCGGGCTCCTGGGAATACGGTTACGTCGAGTCCACCGGCGGACTCTGCCTGATTGTCGGAGAAGAACTGTGGTTCTACTATTCAGCATATGCAGGCGATCCGAAACGGACCACAAAAGACTGGCGCATCAGCGGAATGTACGGCAACGGTGCTGTAGGCCTGGCCAAATTGCGCCGTGACGGCTTCGTATCCATGCAGGGCAGGCATGCCGGTGCCAGTTTGACCACACGGCAGCTGCTCTTCAGCGGCAATCGCCTCTTTGTGAACGCCAACACGTCCGGCGCTGAATTGACGGTGGAGTGTTTCGATGAGAAAAATCAGCCGATAGAGCCCTTCACGCGTCAGAACTGCGTGGCGTTCCGCGGCAATTCGACCTGTATCGAAATCCGCTGGAACGGCGCTGACAGTCTTGCGGCCGTGCGTGGCAGGAAGGTGAAGTTCCGCTTCCATCTGGACCGCGGTGATCTTTACTCCTTCTGGGTGACGGATTCACCGAAAGGCGCAAGTCACGGCTACCTCGCGGCAGGCGGCCCCGGACTGAGCGGCTCAAGAGACGATAACTAGACAAGAAATGTTTATATGAAAATCAATAAACCGGGCGGTGGATTGAAGAAAACATTGACAGTCCTGCTGTTTTCATGCATAGCCGGAATCAGCTATGCCCAACAATCCGTTTCAGTACATATGATCACAGAAAAGCAACATCCCCGTATTTTACTTTTAAAGGGCGAAGAAAGCCTGATCGAGGAATCTATTGCCAAGAGCCCGGTCTGGAAGAAAATGCATGAGAGCATTCTGAAGGACTGCGACAAGATCATCTCCCTTCCTCCGGTTGAACATCTCAAAATCGGACGTCGCCTGCTCGACAAATCACGCGAAGCGTTGCGGCGTGTTTTCTTTCTTTCGTATGCCTGGAGGATGACCGGACAGGAAAAATATTTTCTGCGCGCCGAAAAGGAAATGATCGCCGTGTCAAGATTCAGCGACTGGAACCCGTCCCATTTCCTGGACGTGGCGGAGATGACCATGGCAGTTTCCATAGGGTACGACTGGCTTTACCCCAAACTTTCGGAAGAGTCCAGGAGAATCATCAGGGAGGCCATAGTAAGCAAGGGATTGAACCAGTCGCTCAATCCCAAATGCAACGGCTGGCTGAAAGGTGTCAACAACTGGAACCAGGTCTGCAATGCCGGAATGACTTACGGGGCGCTGGCTGTCGCCGAAGATTATCCCGAGCTTTCCAAAGACATCATTGACCGCGCACTGAACAGCATCCATTTGCCGATGGGCGAATATAAACCCGATGGCGCCTATCCTGAAGGTTACTCTTACTGGGGCTACGGCACATCCTTTAATGTCATGTTACTGAGCGCAGTTGAAAAAGTGTTTTCATCCGATTTCGGGTTGAACAAGGCGCCGGGTTTCATGCAGACCGCCGGGTTCCTTCAGAATATGACCGGGGTTACGGGATTGTGCTTCAATTGGGGGGACAGCGGTTCAGGCGGCGGACTCAGTCCTGCCATGTTCTGGTTTGCCAAACAAAATAACGATCCATCCCTGTTATGGGTTGAACGCGGCTACATGCAAAAAAGTGATTATTCAAAATTCATGCGGGAGCGGCTTTTGCCGGCGGTGATGATATGGGGAAAGGATATTCCTCTTGACCAAGTGGATGAGCCGAAAGTAAAAGCATGGAGGGGGCAGGGGGCAAACCCGCTTTGCCTCATGCGCACCTCATGGACCGATCCGAACGCCGTTTACCTGGGATTCAAAGCCGGTTCGGCTTCAGTCAATCACGGACACATGGACATCGGTTCTTTCGTTATGGAGGCCGACGGGGTGCGCTGGGCTTCAGATTTCGGCATGCAGGATTATGAATCTCTTGAGTCAAAAGGAATCGCCGTGTTCGGCCGGACTCAGGATGCACAGCGCTGGACTATATTCCGGCTGAACAATTTCGCCCACAGCACTCTGAGCGTAGACAATAAGCTCCAACAGGTGAAAGGATATGCCAGGATCGACAAGTTCTCAGACAATCCGGATTTCATGTATGCCGTCTCCGACTTGTCGTCAGTTTATGAAAACCAGCTGGCTTCCGTTAAGCGAGGAGTGGCAATAGTGGATAAGAAGTTTGTCGTGGTAAGCGATGAACTGGTTGCCGGGAATAAACCGACCGTTGTTCGCTGGGCCATGCTGACTTCGGCTACGCCCGAATTGGGTGAAAGCAGCATAGTCCTCAGCAAAGACGGCAAAAAACTGCTGCTGAAAGCCAATGCCTCGTCCTCTATTGCCATGAAAACATGGTCGACGGAACCGACCACCAGCTATGATGCGCCCAATCCCGGCACGGTGCTGGTGGGGTTTGAACTGAAGATGGAACCGAATCAGAGACAGGCCGTGCAGGTATTGCTGATTCCCGGATCAGTGGATGAGAAGAAGGTGGAATTCGTAAAAGAATTGGGAGCCTGGTAGAGTTTATCGGTGGAATTTACGGAATGCCGGCACGCTTAATTAAAGAGTGTGATACAGGCGTCTCGCCTGTTCTTGTTCTTTCTTAAAACACAGGCGAGACGCCTGTACCACATTAAAAAAGGTGCCGCCAAGATGTTTACCTGTCTTTGGCAGCGCTTACGGCGACCAGGGGTGGGCGTTCCAAATGAACGGCCTAATTCAATGCTAGGGAATTTCAAAGTTTATGGATATACGCCATTCAGTTTTCGAACATCCTATCCTGCGAATTGCGAAATTCGCACTTGGAGTGCGGCAATTCATTGCCGCCTTTAATGACGGAATTTATTCCGTCCCAGAAATAAGGCAATTCCGCGAAATTAATTTCGCGAAACAAGGCGGTAACAAGTTCCCGCACTCCAAGGATGCTTCGCATCAAGAAAAAAAGTCGCGGTCATCGGCCGCCTAATTCAAGGTATAGGAATTTCAAAGTTGTGAAGAAGCAATGAAGAGAATCTAAGAACATGCCTTGCGGCATTAACTACAAACAATTTCTGGATTCGTTGG
>JBAZRS010000130.1:0-10949 GCA_041662825.1 Victivallales bacterium
CGCTGAAGCCGCAGGATACGGCATTCTGGAAAACTACTCCGTCCCGATGGCGGAACGTGACAGCAACTTCATCCGGACCGGCGGGCTGGCGTACTGCTATGGACAGCCTGCGTTCTTGAACGACTGACTTAAGGACTACGAGGCGCTTCCCGCCGAGCCTTTCACAAAATTTGAAAAGGCCATCGATCCTGTCGCCGTCTGGTATCTCAAAGGTGAATCCAGTCTCTTCGGCAAGGACAAAAGTTTTTATTTCTATGCCGTCAACCGCCTCCAGACCACTGTCACGCTGACGCTTTCCATCGACAATGCGGACAAAGTCAAAGCCCTTGTCGGCGGCACCGAGTTAAAGCTTGAATACGGAAAGCTGACCCTCAGTCTAACCCCGTATCAACTGGCGGCGTTCAAGGCAAGCCCCGGCGCTGTTTTAAATGCCGCCGAGACCGCCGTTCCCCAAGACTTCATTGAACAGAGCCGTGTCATGCTTAAAAGCACCGCCCGCTTGGAAGACGCTGCGGAACTGGCCTGTTCAGCAGACGAGAAATCATATGTTTCAAAGCAGCTTGACGCCGCATGGTCCGCATTCCAGAAAGGCCAATACTGGACTTGCAAGGCCGCGCTGGTCCAGTTTCCGATGATCGAGCTTTACGAGAAAACGGCGGTCTGGCCGGAAGGAATCATTCACCGCAAGAGCGGCTACTCCAAGCTCTCGTTCCTGCCGAAGGCGAGAATGAAGAACGCAGAGATAAAGCTGATAGAGGCGGAAGCGTTGAAAGCGACAGCAAAGAAAGCTGTAGAACTTCAGCCGTCCGAATCCTACAATCCCGAATGGCGTTTCGAGAAGATCCTTGTTTCCAAAGACGGCAACTTCGAGTTCGAACTTCCGGTTCCAGTTGCGGGCAAATACCGTCTCTCCGTCGGAACCACGGCGAAAACAAAATCAGCGGCGATTGTCGGCGCCAACGGCATGACAGCGGTCATGCAGATCAAACAGGGCGGGCAGGCGGACAACCTGGTCCTGCCAGAACTCGTCGTCCGCGACGGCAAGATAAAGGTTACGCTCATCTCGCCCGATCCGACATTCGGACTATACGCGATGCGCCTGGAGCCGGTATAACCGCCCCTGCCTTCGCCGTACTGGATGACAATCGGCTCTTTCAACAGCAAGACTGCCATAAACAGTGACAAGCCGGGACTTAAGAAAGACATGCTTACCGACTGGGGACCAGAATCCAATCTTGACTTTGATAAAGTATACAAGGACGTCGACGGCAATGAATTGAAATGGCAGTATTCCGACAAGATCGAAGGCCGCGGCATTGAAACGATAAATCTGGACGCCGGACTGACCTTCCTGCTCCGGAACAAGGTCGGCAAGATGGGGCTCTGCTACGCCGCCACATTCATCACCTCTCCGGACGACCGCGACGCCGTCCTGGAGCTGGCCTGCGACTGGTGGATGAACGTCTACCTGAATGGCGAAAAAATTATCCAGACGCCGCGCGCGAGTGGCGTTGAGACTGATGGCGCGGAATTCACAACCTGGGGCAATACCCCGGTGAAAATCCGCTTGAAGAAAGGTGTGAACACGTTACTGTTGAAGGTTAAGGGCGGAACCATGTCCACCACCTTCTGCGCATGGATCAGCAATCCCGGAGATCTTAAAATATCACATAGAAAGGACTGAGAATTTATGATTAGGAAAATAGAGGTTTCCTGCGCGGCATTTGCTGTTTCGGCAATGCTTTCCGCCGCCCCCGTTGCAACATTCGACGGGCAGCTCACCGATAAAATCCCCGGCTGGAGCTTCAAGCCGTCAAAACCCAAGGACGGCATGACTTACAACGAGTTTGAAGGCTACTATCCCGACAAAGGGGGCAAGCTGATCTCCAACAGGATAAAGCTGGACAAAGAGCCCGGGGAAGCCGCCTATTACCGGATCAAGTTTGACGCCCAGGCTCCCGAACGCGCCTACCAGGGAATAGACTTCTATGATGCGAAAGGAACGCTTCTGCCTGACAACTACGACGTGATCTACCCTGGGGAAAAGCGTTCTTACGACCGGGTGATCTACGCAATGCCGAAGGTTGACAGCTTCAACGTGTTCTTCCAGTCCAGGTCTGGAATCCAGGCATGGAACCTGTCCGTCGAAAAAACAAGCGCCGAGGAGGCCGCCAAATATTGCGACAGGATTTATTCGGAGCTTCCCAAGCTCAAGTTCACCGCTCCGGAAGAGTCGATGAAGCTGCTGCCGAAAACTTCGGAAGCGTTGAAGGATGGCCGCCCCTGGCATGTGCTCCTGCTCGGCGACAGCATCATGCAGGACACATTTCATTCACAGTTCCACGCACTCCTGAAGCGCGAGTTCCCGAACTCTAATTTCAAATTCACAGTCTCCATGCGCGGCGGCACAGGCTGCTGGCATTACTGCCTCGCCGACAACTTCAAAAAGTACGTGCATGATGAAAAACCGGACCTGCTCATAATCGGAGGCATCAGCAACTATCACAAAGATCATAATCCGACAGGATGCGAGGCTATTGAAATCGTCGCCAAGACCGCCCGCGAATACCTTGACTGCGAAGTCCTGATATTGACCGGCGCGCTTGCGGTCGACACCCGCCAGTACGATCCTGAAAACCTTTCAGCTCCTCTTCCGGCTCAGCCGTGGAACTTGCGGCAGCAGCAGATGATCGGGAACCAGGGATGGTACTTCGACCCCCTGATCGGAATGGCGAAAAAGAACAAATTTGCGTTCTGGGACATGCAGACGCCAAATTACAAATGGCTCTACGCCTCCGGAAAGCCGTTCGAGTTCTACAGCCGCGACGCAGTCCATTCTGGCGAGCTTGGCAAGCAGGTTATCGGCCGCACGATGATGGCGTTTTTCATGACCGCAAAATAATTTAACCCTATGGGAAATTGTATTTATTGCCCCCTGCGGGCTTGTCCCGCAGGAGGCAAAGAGTGGGAAGCAAAAGGAATGACTCTTAGCCTCCCAATCTTCCTTTCCTGCCAGGTAAACTGGCAGGGGAAGTTTAAACTAAGAAGTCCCGGCGGAGCCGGTTAAGTCCACTTATTCCGGGAAATACATAACACCAATATCAATGAGGAGAGAGAGCAATGGGAATCAGAAAAATGCTTTTATTGTTAATCTGCAGTCTCGCGATTTCGTGCGGGGCCTTGCGGGCGGCGGATGAGGGACAGCCGCAGTTCAAACCGTTCCTGCATCCGTTGTTCAACAGCCATATGGTCTTTCCGAGGGAGGTGGCCGCGCCTGTCTGGGGATGGACGAATCCGGGCGGAAAAGTGACGGTATCCATGAATGACAGATCGGCTGAGGCGCTTGCCGCTGCCGACGGCAAATGGATGCTGAAACTCGGACCGTTCACTGTTGGAGGCCCGTATCAGATGACAGTTTCCACCTCAGGCAAAACCGTTAAATTGGATGATATCCTGATCGGCGATGTATGGCTCTGCTCCGGCCAGTCCAACATGACCATGGGAATCAACAGTGTCAATGATGCTAAACAGGAAGTTGCCAACGCAAATCATCCCGGATTGCGTTACCTGGACATCCCGCCGTGGCGTCCGGAAGCGGACCATTGCGACTGGAAGGTCTGCACCCCGGCGTTTTCCTTGGAAGCCGCCTCATGGAAGGATAAGGAAACCGGCGAACTTCTTCATGCCGGTTTTTCCGCACTGGCATACTTTTTCGGGCGCGGACTTCAAAAGGATTTGAATATTCCCATTGGCCTGGTTCAGACCAGCTGCCCTGGTTCAGCCATTGAGATGTGGAGCAGCGCGGAAGCGCTGAATCCAATTGTCAAAAGAATAAATGCGCCGTTTGATGAATGGTTCAAGAAGAATGATCCTGATGCAGCCGCCTTCTCTTCAGCCAATTTCGATGATTCAACCTGGCAGACAATAAGTTATCCGGTGAAGGACTGGAGCAATGCCCCGAAATTCAAGGGGATACTGTGGATCCGCAGGGATTTTGAAATTCCGCCGGCATTTGCAGGGAAGGAACTCGCACTCAACTTCGGCTGGCTGGGGGGAATGGCATCCGTCTGGGTCAATGGTGAATTCCTGGGACATCTCTCTCCCGAGGGTGCGGCACGGATTCCTGTGACGGCACTGAAAAACGGGAAGAATACTATTGCAATGCGGTACCTGAACATCTGGCAGAATAAATTTGGAATCGTCGCCGACAAGGCGGAAAATATTGCAGTCAGCATATACAATCGCAAGAACTCATTTTCCCTTGCCGGGGACTGGAAATATAAGGCGGCAAGGGAATTCGAGAAATTTGACGGTGCCGTGCCGTCGCTGCCGCGGGTCCGCTGCAGCGATGCCGCCATGGGCGGAGGCGGAATGTTCCGCGGCTTCATCAAGCCCCTCTCCCCCTTTGCATTCAAAGGCGTGCTCTGGTATCAGGGCGAGGCCAATTCAGGTGAGGGCGCGACGACATATTTTGATCTTCATTCCGCCTTGGTCAAGGATTGGAGGCACAGGTTCCCGTCTACGGAACTGCCGTTCATCATCGTGCAGATCGCCAATTGTTCCGGTGGGAATCCGGATGGCTGGCAGATTCCCTATCTCCGCGAAGCGCAGGCCCGCGTTGCCGCAGAAGTCCCCGATGTCGCGATGGCAAACGCCGCAGACATCGGCGAGGAAAAGGACCAACACCCGAAAAACAAGCAGGAAATCGGCCGCCGCACCGTACTTGCCGCGCTGGAAAAAGTTTATGGGAAGAAAATCGACTCGTCGGGACCCGTCTTCAAAAAGCTGACGAAAGAGGGTGCAAAGCTGCGGGTTGAGTTTGATCATGTCGGGACCGGGTTGCTGGCGAAGGACGGCAAGCTGAATGGATTTTTCATTGCGGACGCGAAAGGCAATTTCGTCCAGGCGGACGCCGTAATAGAGGGGAATGCGGTTGTCCTCTCCTCGCCGGCGATTGCGAATCCGGAGCATGTCCGTTACGGCTGGAGGAACTGGGGCGGATGCGATCTGTACAACAGGGAGATGCTGCCCGCATTCCAGTTCCGGACAGATAGTTTTCCGATGAAGTGAAACCAGTTGCGATGTTCGCATTTGTTCTACAGCTTTCGGCGCAGTTTTCTGCGCAGGATAGGAAACCTGCCGCTGCGGTTTCCCGCAAACTGCCAAACTTAATGAAATTACCTCAAATAAATGAAGATTAAAAAAAGTGAAGGACCAATAAGCCTTCACAGAATCAGGAGAAACGCAAATGAACTATTTGACTCAAGATCTTCTGAATGAGCTTTGCAGCTGCGGGAATTCCGTGCACCGTAATATCTGGGCGCGTTTTCTCGGAGACGATTGCATCATGCATGACTATGCCGGATTAAACGGTGAAGTCATCCTGCCGACAGCGGATGAGTGCCGAATGAATAAACCAAACGCGCTTGCATGGTGGACGCCAATTGAAAACGGCGGTTTTTTCAACGGGGATTATCTGTTGGGATTGCTTGCCGGCTATAAGCTAAATCAAAATGAGCGCTTGCGTTCGGAAATCCGGCGTCTGGCTTCCGGCTTGTATCGTTTGCAGGACATCTGTTCAGTTGACGGCTGCATAGCCCGCGGAATCGGCAGTGATGGAGAATGTCATTATCCAGCTTCTTCCAACGATCAGGTTTTTCCGTGGCTGCTTGCTCTTTGGCTGTATTCTGAGACTAATATACCGGAACCGTCAGAAAGAAGAGAATGCCGGAAACGCCTTTTGCGCGAGCTGAGAGCTCTTCAGGTCAACAAATGGATTATTCCCGGTGATCTGCCCGGATTTGAACGCGGAAGTTTTCTGTGTGAAACAACCGATTTGGAGTGCCGGCTTTCATCGGTGCATATAACCGCCGCAACGCTGATCCTGGCCGAACTGGAGGACGCTTCGGCGCAGGCGCTTCATCTCTCTCACCTGAATGCCGTCCTGAAGAACGGAAAGTCCAGAAAAGAGTTTCTTGCCGAGGGCTTCCCGGAATTGGCGGACTGGCATTGCTGGTTTACCTCCCACAGCGTTTACGCCCTTCGCGAGTTATGCCGCAGGTCAGATGACCCGGAACTGAAGAGGGTCTATCGAAATGCCCTGTCAGTAACCGGCAAGGCCGCATCCGCCTTTATCTCCCGCTGGAATGACTTTAAGACCGGAGCTTTTTTTACTCCCGACTGGCGCATCATGCTGAGCGGCTGGAAAGAACAGCACTCCTGTAGGGAAGCGGTGGATTGCGCCGCTCAGGAATTGAAAATATGGAGTAAAGCTTCTCCGGCCATTGCACAGGAAAAGAGATCGGTGATGGTTTCTCTTTCGGCTTCCTGGATAGTTATGCTTTCAGATGATAGGGAGTTGATTGAAAACTCATTGCCGGAAATAGCAGCGGCAGTCAGGGCTCTTGATTATGATAAACTGCATTATGCCGCTTTTTTTTACGCTGAGAATGTTGTTCATGAAATCATGCACTTTTCCTTAAATAGCGACAAAAAAAGCCAAGAATAAATATTTTGCTTCAAAATCACGGGTTGTACTTGTCATCCGATACCGCAGAATGCATCTTAAATGATATACTCAATATATCTCGCAGAGAAACGCATTTGAAAAATGAAGTTTAAATAATCTTATTATTATAGAAGGAACTCTTTAATGCGCATTTCATTTTCCGCCTTGACCGTAATCTGCCTCGTATTCATGGCAAACTCGATGTCCGCAGCCGAAACGGAACTCCGGCTGCAGTCCCTCTTCTCCGACAACATGGTGCTCCAACGCGACAAAGCGATCCCGATCCGTGGATTGGCTGAGCCGGGCGACAGCATTACCGTGGAATTCGCCGGGCAGAAAAAAACAACTGCGGCGGATAAGAATGGCAAGTGGAGTGTGATACTGGATCCTTTGAAGACATCGTCCTCGCCAAATACCATTACAGTTTCCTCAAAAATCGACAATCGGCAATTGGAATTCTGCAATGTTCTTGTCGGCGACGTGTGGGTATGCTCCGGCCAGTCAAACATGTACTGGCCGGTCAAGGATTCATTGGATTCATCAGGGGAGATTGCGGCGGCGAATTATCCTGCAATCCGCTTCTTCACAGTTCCGCGCAAGGCGGCGCTTCAGACGCAGAACAACGTTGAAGGGAAATGGGTGGAATGCTCTCCGACCGCAGTTCCGGGCTTTTCGGCTGTCGCTTATTTTTTCGGAAGGGAAATGCAGAAGGCGTCGGGAGTTCCGGTCGGGTTAATTCACAGTTCGGTCGGAGGGACCGCCATTGAACCGTGGCTGAATCAGAAAGGCATGGAAAATCATCCCGCACTCCGTCCCATGCTTGATGAAATGAAACTGGCCGCCGGCGATTTCGGAGCCGCCTATGGAAACTATAAGCAGCGCATGAAGGACTGGGAAGCGGCCTCCGTATGGAACAACCCGGACAGGCTGAAAGCGCTTGAAAACTGCGCCGGCCAGGATTTCGACGATTCCAAATGGCCTCTCATGAAACTGCCCAAGTTCTGGGAGGAGACCGGAATGATTGTCGACGGGCTTGTGTGGTTCCGGAAAACTGTGGAGATCCCGGAAAAATGGGAGGGGCGCGAGCTTCTCCTCTCGATCGGGCGCGTCGATGATTATGACGAAACATATTTCAACGGAACCTGTGTCGGAAAGACGGACATCGACAGCGAAAATCCCTGGGCGATAAAACGCGAATACCGCATTCCGGCAAAGCTCGTGAAAAAGGGAAGCAATCTCATAACCGTACGTGCAACTGATGTGCGTGGAAACGGCGGCATGCCCGGACCTGCCGACAACATGCGCATTGCACTTGCCGATGCGCCGAAAGGGGAATCGATTCCACTTTCCGGCGACTGGCGATATCAGATTGAGCTGCAGATCGATTACGCCAAAGTCCAGAAACCGCCGACTCCCCCGGCCAAACCCGGTGACGGCGGCTCCCCCACCGAACTGTACAACGGCATGATCGCCCCTCTTGCGAAATATCCGATCACGGGCGTGATCTGGTATCAGGGCGAATCCAACACCGGCCGTCCCGACCTTTACCGGTCTTTGTTTCCCGCAATGATAGATGGCTGGCGGCAGGAATGGAATCAAGGCAACTTCCCTTTCCTATTCGTCCAGCTTGCGAGTTACACGCGCCATACACCCGCTCTCAGAGTAACAGTTACAAAGCCGTCTCAACCTCAGGAAAGCCAATGGGCGGAACTGCAGGAAGCCCAGCTCATGGCCCTCTCTCTTCCCAATACTGCGATGGCGGTGACGGTCGACATAGGGGATTCCTTCGACATTCATCCGAAGAACAAGCAGGAGGTGGGCCGCAGGCTCGCACTTGCCGCACGGCACATTGTCAATGGGGAGAAACTTGTGTATTCCGGACCTATCTACGATTCGATGAAACGTGAAGGCGGCAAGATCCGCCTGCATTTCAAGCATGTCGGCGGCGGGCTGGTGGCGAAAGGCGGACCGCTGGAATATTTTGCAATTGCCGGTGCAGACCGCAAGTTTGTCTGGGCGAATGCGAAAATAGACGGGGATACGGTATTGGTGTGGCAGGATCAGGTGAAGGATCCGACAGCCGTCCGTTACGCCTGGGACGGCGATCCGGTCGGCTGCAACTTGTTCAACAGTGAAGGCCTCCCCGCATCGCCGTTCAGGACGGACCGCTAGGCAGCCCGGAGAAGCAATGGGAAAGAGTGCGGAAACTTGCGGGTTCGTAAATTCTAATGTCTTGTTGGTGTTCACAGCCCTGGTCGCCTTTGGCGCTGCCGGAGGCAGGTAAACTTTAGCGTGTCTTGAATTATTGCTCCAAATATTGAGATTTATTGATGAGCGGAAGCGAATCACTTGGAGTGCGGGAACTTGTTACCGCCTTGTTTCGCGAAATTTATTTCGCGGCATTTAGTTGGGACGGAATAAATTCCGTCATTAAAGGCGGCAATAAATTGCCGCATTCCAAGTGCGAATTTCACAATTCGCAGGAGATGAATTTCGAAAATTGAACACTGGATATTTTTTTAAACTTTAAAATTCATTAACTTAAAATTACAATTTCAGGGAGAATTAAAAAAATGCGTATCCCGGGTCAGTTCTTGATTACAGCATGCGTTGTCTTTGTTTTCTGTTTTCCAACCTGCGTTTCCCTGTTTTCCGCAGAGAATCCGGCTGGGGTGATCGCGAGGCTCGGCTGGAGCTTCGACCGCTCGCAGCTGGACTGGTATCCGGATGCCAAGCCTGACGAGCAGAAGGCCAAAGGCATACTGCAACATGTGGCGGGATGGGCGGAATACGACTTCGAGATACCGGCCGACGGCTGGTATGAACTGCTTGAATCAGGTGTTGATCCAAGTTGGCCACGAGACATCTTCATTGACGGGAAAATGTTATTCTACATGTCGCACTCCGCGCATAAAACCCGTATGGACGATGTGATAAAATACGGCGGGCGCGACCTTGCCAAGGAAGCCAACCTGTGGCTGACCAAGGGCAAGCATAACCTGCGCTACCAGCGCACGACGTTTCCGGCCTGCCTGCCGTCGTACTGGGAATTGCGTCCAGCCGGAATGCGCCCCGAAGCCTGCATCCGCGCCACCGGCACCGGACGCGATGTGCTGAGGGCTGGCGAAAAGATGTCCTTTGTTTTCAAAGGTGGTACTGGCATCCCTCTGTCCTATGACCTGCTTGCGCGCGACATGACGAGCAAGGAGCTGCTTCCAGCCGGGCATGTGGAATTTCCCGCCTGCACCACCCCGCAGGAAAAGAAGGTGGAGATCGTTTTTCCGCGCCAGGGGGATTTCCAGTTGATTGCACGTTGCGGAAATACGCTGCTCAAGCCAGCCGATCTGAAGGCCGGCACGTTCACAGTCATCGACACAAAGAACGCACCAGCGCCCGAAGCTGAACTCAAGGTCACACCCGTCATCACTATCGATTGCGTACAGCAGACCATAAACGGCAAGCCTGTTGAACCCGGCGTCTCCTATTTTGAAAACCGCTGCCGCACCGAGGTGGTGAAGCGTCCCTTCGGCAGCTACCGTGAACTGACGCCCGATCAATCGAGAGTCGCCCCACTGGCGGGCGGAAAAATCCTGAATCCGGATGAACTGAAGAAGCGCGAAATCGAGACATCAAGAAATTTTCACAAATGGGGATGCGAAGCCTTCGCCTACAAGTTCGATCTGCCGGAGGCGAACCAGCTCTACCGCATGCAGGTTGACTATCCCGACGATGATCGTCGCACCATGGGCTTCCATCTTCAGGACTTCCCGGAACCAAGAAACTCGTTGATACAGACCGGCGGAGTCGAAACCGGCGACCACTATCCCGTAAGTCAGTCAATGCGGACGCATGAGGCGTATTTCTTCTGCCGGAATCCCAAGGGGCTGGTCCTGCCGGTCGTCAACCTCCTGCCGGGCTGGAAGGCCGCCGCCGCAAAAATACGGATTGATAAGGTTGAGGGTGCCCTGCCCGCCGCTCCCGCCGGCGAATCACGGGGACGGCTCATGGGGTTTTACTTTGAAGAGCCCGGCCGCTGGGAAACATATTTCGGCGCTGATCCGCGTCTGCCGACCTCCTTCGAGACGATGGAGCGCTGGGCGCGCTGGAACCGCCATCTCGGCAGCAATCTGCTCTTCCCGACCGTGATGTGCTATAACGGCATCATGTGGCCCAGCCGGGCGGCAGAGGGTTGGGGAACTGTGGAGGGCAAGGATACACCCCTGATGCTGGCGCTGGTGGCGGAGAAATATGGCCAGAAAATTGTGCCGGAAACCTATCTCAGCGTCAACATCATGGGACTGGATCCGAAGAAGAATCCGGCGGAATTTGAGGAAGTGGTGATGCGCGGATGTGAAGGCGAGACCAAGACCACCTTGATGCAGCACACCATGAATCTGATACACCCCAAGGTCCAAAAGAAATATCTGGATCTGATCGGGGA
>JBAZRS010000131.1:0-8719 GCA_041662825.1 Victivallales bacterium
TCGCGGCTGCCGTCTTTGAAAACGGTTTTGAAATTAATCGGTTCAAGCGTGTAAAATATGATGAAGCAGACAGCGGACAGGAGCAGTATTTTCAGGTCGAACATCGAAAGGAAATAAGATGTGGCCTCGATTACATTCATTTGCTTTACCCAGTCCCAGCCCACTCGGTTGCTGAACATTCCCGAGAGCTGGAAGAGGAGAAAGGGGATCGTCAATGCGATAATCACCTGGGAGCAGCACCATTTGAACAGGGAGGGATGCGTTTCCGCCTTTTTCCCTATGAGGATGTATAGATAGTAAAGATTCTGGACAATCAGTATTGATGCGAAAATATAATGCGAATAGAAAGTCAGTATCGAAAAGACCATATATAGAATGAAATCTGAAAATGATTTTCTCCTGAACAGTTTCAGGAAATATATCTGCCCCAGAAGGGCGAACATTATTCCCAGGGAGTAGGATCTGGCCTCCTGGGCATAGTAGATTGACACTTCATGGATTGCGAACAGCAGGCTTGCGAAGAGCGCTTTGCTGTCATCATTGAAAATCAGTTTGCCGAGGGAATACATGAGAAACACCGATATGAGTGATGCGACAAGCGAAAGCAGCCTTACGGAAAACTCATTTGCGGGGAGGATGTCGAGGATGAACCTTTCAAGGAGGAAATAAAAAGGGGACTGCCCCTGGGTGGCCGCAACACGGGCAATGCTTTCATCGACGGTAGGCGCAGTGGCCGCCCAGTATGTGGCGAGTTCGTCCGTCCAGAGGCTCGTATGCGAGATGTTGAAAACCCGGAAGAATACCGCGACTGCGAATATGATTATCAGGCAGTATGACGGCCTGATGCCGAAATATTCCTGCGGTACATATGACGGCCTGAACGGTATTTTCATCTTATTTCTTTCCGTGGCATGCTGCGAAATTCGCAATTAAATGTGTGATATTGTATATTCCTAAGATGTAATTATAACACAATAACCCATAAAATTGACATGGGAAAGATGAATTTCAATAAATATGACAAGCCTGACATGAACGGCCATTTCGGCCCTTACGGCGGAAGATTTGTTCCGGAAACCCTCATGCCCGTCCTTCAGGAACTCGACGAAGTCTATGAAAAGTCGAGGAGGGACAGTTCGTTCCAGAAAAGGTTTAAAAGCCTGATGAAGGACTATGTCGGGCGCCCGACCCCGCTTTATTTTGCAGAACGGCTGACGGAGCATTTTGGAGGGGCAAAGGTTTATCTGAAGCGCGAGGATCTCTGTCATACCGCCGCCCACAAAATCAATAATTCCCTTGGACAGGCGCTGCTTGCGGTCAAGAGGGGGAAGAACCGCGTTATTGCCGAAACCGGTGCGGGACAGCATGGCGTTGCGACCGCTGCCGCTGCGGCCAGGCTCGGGCTCGAATGCGTCGTATACATGGGCGAAGTCGATATGGAGAGGCAGGCCCTCAATGTGATCAGGATGAGGCTGCTCGGCACTGAGGTGCGACCTGTCAGTGCAGGTCAGAAAACCCTCAAGGAGGCGGTCAGCGCCGCAATCCGGGACTGGGTGGCGAACAGCCGCGGAAGTCATTACATACTCGGTTCCGCCCTGGGGCCGCATCCTTTTCCGAAAATCGTCCGCGATTTCCAAAGTTGCATAGGGAGGGAGGCGAGGGAGGAGATTTTGAAAAAGGAAAAGAGGCTTCCGGATATTCTCATCGCATGTGTCGGAGGCGGAAGCAACTCAATAGGTCTCTTCCATCCTTTCCTTGCGGACGTGAAGGTGAAAATGCTCGGTGTCGAAGCCGGGGGCAGGGGGAGCCGGATCGGCGAGCACGCCTCCAGGTTCTTCGGTGGCAGGCTCGGGATCCTCCAGGGGACGAGGAGCTATGTTCTCCAGGATAAGAACGGACAGATTGCGCTTACGCATTCTGTTTCCGCCGGACTTGATTATGCGGCTGTCGGTCCTGAACATGCGTTTCTTAAAGATTCCGGACGTGTTGAGTACACCAAAGTAAGCGACAAACAGGCTCTCGCAGCTTTCAAACTTCTCTCTGAAGTCGAAGGCATAATACCCGCCCTTGAAAGTGCGCATGCCGTCGCAGGGGCGATGAAGGTCGTTCCGAAGATGGGGAAAAACCAGATAGCGGTAATCAACATAAGCGGCAGAGGTGACAAGGATGTAGAACAGGCCGCAAAACACTTGAAGATTTAAGCGGGGCCTTCAAAGTTGAAGTTTCATCTCCGAACAGGAATCAATAATCCGAGCAGATACTTTCCCATGTAATGCAGGCTTTCAGCCCGCTTAACCGGTATAGGGATTTCAAAACGGAATGCACTGTCATCCCACAGGATGACGGATGGATGGATTGTTGGATGAATGGATGATTGGGTTTGAGTTCAAAGAAAATCTAAAAGGGCTATACTGTATGCAAAAACCGGGAAAGGCATTTTGCGAATTTATCATAGGATTGTTTTATTCTTATGTCCTTGATACGCAACCATCCAGCAATCCATTCATCCAATCATCCATGGGACGGCAGTGAACGGAATGCCGGCATCTCAGGAGCCACCAAGATGGTGGCGTTCCGGAAGACAAGGAATTTCAATATCCAAAAGTCCAATCAAGACACGCTAAAGCTTACCTGCCTTTGGAGTCTGTCGGACTTAGAAATGGGCGTGACAGCGGTTGAATTTGCTGGTAGTAGTCCGCCTGAGGCGGATTTGCGCGTTATTCCTGTTTTTCAGGTTCCTTAAAGAACGCTCGAACACGAGCTACTACAAACATAAAACCTAAGTCCGACAGGCTCCTTTGGCAGCGCCGTAGGCGACCAGGGCCGTGAACTTCAACAAGATTACTAATTCCCTTCTCCTTATTCCTTCTTTTCCTGAAAATTACTGCACTTCGATATTCGATTGTTCGAAAGTTGCGGCCTTCTTGCCCCGTCGGATGACTGGGGTGGCCGCCTAATTTAACGCATAGGGATTTGTATTTTAATGTTTGTGTTAAATTTAACGCTGAAAGCGTACGGTAATATAGCCTGTGGTTGAAACCACAGGCTATATTATTATTCCTCCGGGATAGAGAGAAAGTTAATCTTAAGAATAACGGAAATAACAAAATTAAGTATCATAGAAAATCCTGCATGCCTCGCCATCTTGTCAGGGCGTAGCCTTTTAACCTGAGCGAGGTCGAAGGTTGGCGAAGACTGAAGCTTCTTTGCGTAGGGGGAAGCCCGCAGGGCAACGGCGGGTTATCCTGTCAAAAATATCTTAAGTTCCGGCGAAGCCGGTTAAGTGCACGTTGAGGAATTTCAAAGTTACCAGTAATCAGTCAATGGTTTTTCTTACTGATAACTGATAACTGATAACTGATAACTGATTACTGATTACTGAAGTTGCGGCTCCCTGGCCGCCTAATTGATTGTGCAGGCTATTTTTTTCCGCCGCCGCCGCCACCGCCACCGCTTCCGTTGGTGTCAAAAATCGGCCACGGATCCAGGCTGGTATCTATCCATTCCCGATCATCAAGTGTCCAGTATTCGTGCATGCCGCTGTCGTTCCTCTCATAATGGAATGTATCCAGGAACATGATGTTGAAACGCTTGGGGAAATGGTTTGAATGCTGACGTTCTAAAATGACAGGCCTGTTATTTGTCTTCGCGGCCATGACCGCTTTTGTTGGATTCCCCTTGTTGCTCGGGTCGAAATGGTAAGGATTGTTTCCGTGGCCGTTATTATAGTTAAAGTTCTTTTCATTGTCGGCTATAGTCCCGCCGCGAAGATAATCGGTCATTCTCAATATGTTGGTTGAATCATACATGGCGGCGATTTTTTCGCGCCCCGGACACCTTAAAACATTATTGCCCTTGATATATTGGGCATATGGGCCGAAATCGTCAATCCAATAGGTCACCACAGGCCAATTGTTGTCATTGTCATGCAGGTAATTTTTAATTCCATAGCCGATCTGGCGCAAATTGCTGATGCACAGTGTGTCATTTGCATAAATTCGGGCCCTATGCAGCTTCGGCAAAAGAATTGTGGCCAAAATCGCGAGAACTGAAATGACAATCAACATTTCGACGAGTGTGAATCCTGCATTCCTTTGATCATGGTACCGTATGTTTTTCGCTTGCATAGTCATGCTCCCGATCAAAGTTAATTGCTTTGTTTTTAAGCAGTTATCATGCCAAAGCATAGGGCTGTACGTCTGTTTATGGCATTCTTTATGCTTTTCTCTTAAATTGATGGGATAATTCCTGCCCTTGAAAGTGCAGATGCCGCTACAGGGCAATGGAAATTGTTCAAAGTTGCCGGGAAAATCATATGGCAGTAATCAAGACAGACTGCATAGTCGACAAGGATGTCGATGAGGCTGCAGGACATTTGAAAAAGAAGGATCGATTATTCTGATTTCGGAGTTGCGATAATGTTTTTTATCGAGGAGCGCTTATTTTTTGCCGCCGCCGTTGCCGCCGCCGTTGCCGCCGCCGTTGCCGCCGCCGTTGCCGCCGCCGTTGCCGCCGCCGTTGCCGCCGCCGTTGCCGCCGCCGTTGTTGGTATCATAATTCGGCCATGGATCCAGACTGGTATCAATCCATCCCCGGTCATCAAGTGTCCAAAATTCCTGCATCCCTTTTGTATTCTGCTCATAATTGAAAGTGTCAAGATAGAATATGTTGAAACGTTTTGGGAAGTGATTGGAATGCTGGCGTTCAAAGAGGATCTGCCTGCAATTTGTCTTTGCGGCCATGACAGCCTGGGTTGGCTTTCCGGGATTACTGGGATCAAAATGGTAGGGGTTGTTTCCCTTGCCGTTATTATAGTTGTGGTTTTTTTCAATGTCTGCCATAGTTCCGCCACGAAGGAAATCTGTCATTCGCAGTATGTTGTCTGAATCATACATGGCTGACATCTGTTCGCGTCCTGGGCATTTTAAAACATTAATGCTTTTAATATATGGGGTAAACGGGCCGAAATCATCAATGAAATAGGTCACTGTCGGCCAATTGTTATCACTCTCATGCAGGTAATTTTTAATTCCATAGGCGACTTGGCGCAAATTGCTGATGCACAGTGCATCATTTGCATAAATGCGGGCCCTTTTCAGCCTCGGCAGAAGAATTGCGGCCAGAATCGCCAGAATTACGATGACAATCAGCAATTCCAGAAGGGTGAATCTTGAAAATCCTTTGCTTCCTGATTGTATGTGTTTAGGCATCATGGTCAAAATCCTTAATCCCGAATGTACTTTTGATTAGATTTTTAATTTTCCGGTATTCCTTTGTCAATGTTTAATATATATTGTCTATATGAAAATTTAATAGTGAAAGCAATTATTATGGTTTTTAAAGAAATTCTTGCGGATATTTATATTTCACCTACAGGAAGGAGGATATCCATTCTCCTGCTTCTGGTCGCAGTCCTGATTATCTCTTTAATGTGGGGTTTTTCCGAACCTGTCCGCTATGATTCCCCCAAAATAATGGTTTGCGAAAAATGTGGTTATCGCCAGCAACTCGGGACTGCCGGAAAATTGAAATGTACTAAATGCGACAAGGAAATGGGGTGTCTGTGGAAGTGCATGACTTGCAGTTACGAATTTGAATATATGCCTCCTAAAACAAAGGGGTCATATGGCACTGAAGAGGCGTTCAGGCTGGCAAAAATAGAAGCAGGCAGGTGTCCGAACTGCAATTCAGTGGAAACATTTCCCGTAACCACCCGGAATATGCCGGAGAAAACACCGGCGCCCTCCAAATAAGATGCCGGCACCCTCTGGAAATCGGCATAATGTGAATTTTCAGAGCTTCGGTGCAATATCTGGATTAGATTCTTGATTAATTTACCGCTCTGGACTATCTTTGGCGTAAATATGAATGATAAAATGACTTTTAATGAAAAGCAAAATCCCTTTCAGTTTGGCGGAGACGCGGCCGGATTGTTAGGCAATATACCGGTTTTCCCGAAAATAGGACTGAAATCTTCGCATTGGAAAGCAGGTGCCGTTGTCCGCACCCCGAACTGGCTGGGCGATGCGGTGATGGCGATTCCCGCACTTTACCAGCTGAAAAAGGCGATGCCTGCCGGATGCTCCCTTTCTGTGGTTGTCCCGCGGGGCATATCCGACCTTTTCCGGGCTCTGGAGTTCATAGATGAGGTCATTGAAACCGAAAACAAATCCTTTTTAAAAAGTGTCAAAGACATCGCCGGTATGAAAAACAAACATGCCGGCGTTGGAATCCTTTTCAACAATTCATTCAAGAATGCGGCTCTCATGAGGCTTGCCGGAGTCCCGAAGATATATGGTGCATCTGCGCGGGGGAGAAGATTTCTTTTAAGCAAGGCGTTCCCTTTCCCCAAAATCCGGACAAGGGAGTTCAACCATTTCCATCAGACCGGCCTTTATCTTTCTATTGTCTATTCCCTTGGTGCGGAGGAGTGGAAGGGGGAATTCCCCGAGTTCAAAGTCCCGAAAAAGCCCGAGCACATGAAGAAGGACATAATTGAAATATGCGCAAAGGACAAACTTCTTGTCCTTGCGCCCGGCGCGGCTTATGGTGAAGCCAAGAGATGGCCTTCGGAAAATTACAGGGAACTGAGCGCCAGCTGGATTGAAAAAGGTGGTTCTGTAGCCATCGCAGGTTCTGGAAAAGAAGCGGAAATCGCCCATATTGTTTCAAAAGGCTTCCCGGAAGACAGGGTTTTCAATCTTGCGGGCAAGACGGATATTTCAGAACTTCTGTTCCTGCTTCAGAAAGCCGCATTCTGTGTCGCCAACGACAGCGGAATAATGCATCTTGCGGCCGCCGCCGGCACAAGCGGTGTGGCGATATTCGGCTCCACGGATCCGTTTCTGACTGGGCCGCTGTCCCTGAAATGGAAGGTTTTCCAGGAGAAACAGGAATGCACCCCGTGTTTTAAAAGAGAGTGCCCGGAAGGTCTTTACAAGTGCCTCAGGGCCGTCCGGCCTGAAGATGTCATCGATTATATCGAAAAAATCACTTTTTGAGTTTTATGTTTGGGATTGCCGGGATTGCATCATATATTATTGACTGAATGTTTAATGCATGAAGGTTTAAAAGATGGAAGATAAAACAAGCGCCTCAGACGAACAGAAAGATGAAAACACCTCTTTCATGGTTGAACTGTTTTTTGACAAGAAGATTGAATTTAAAAGTGTACTCCTCCTCGATTCTCTCCGCAAACACTGCGGTTCCGCTGAAATCGAAGGCGATCCCGAAAATGAAAACCCGCGCTTCCTGGTTCCGTCCCCCGAAAACATTAATGTAAACATCAGTGTCGGACTTAACACTGCCGGCTTCGCCAAGGAAAATGTTCTTGATTATGCGTCTTCATTCAGGCAGAGCTGGAGCTGGCGCACTGCGAAGGAGCTTGTGCAGACATGTTCCCATATCGTGAGGATTTCCGAAGAATATAACGAGAAGGTGAATTACAGGGACAGGGTCCTCGCCATGCGGAACGTCGTCCGGGCCTTTGTGGAATGCACCGCCTGCAATGCCGTTCATTTCCGGATGACTCAGCAGTTTGTCAAGCCTGACAGCTATCTGGCGTCTTTCAGTGAACCGGCCCCGGACAGGCTGTTCGGTTTCATAAATGTCAGGTTCTTCAAGATTCATGACAGCGACGACATGCTGATGGACACGATAGGATTGAATTCCGTGGGGCTTGAAGACCTGCAGTGCAGTTTTAAAAAATATAATCCCAAAGACATATCAAATGTCCTCTATAACACGGCCTACTACCTTTTCGACAATGGGAATGTCATCATGGACGACGACACGGTCCAGGGAGTCAAGCGGACGGATAAGTGGACTTGCCGCAGAACCCGCTCACTTGTGGTTCCGAAGCGGACGGTCATCGATATCACCCCTGGTTTCTTCAAGTAACTTCTTTCGCTCATCACTCTTGTGAATATTAATTTTTCCAGTTGCTGGAAAAATTTTCAAAACTCACTCATTCTCTATCTCATATTTTTTCATCCAGTTGAGCATTGTCTGGTAGTTTGAGAAACCGATAAGTTCTGATGCCCGGCTTTTATTCCCGTTAGCTTGTTTCAGCGCTCTTCTTATGTAATGACTCGAAACCTCGCCTATTATATCTGAAAGATTAATTCCATCATCAATGTTTCTGTTCAGAATTTCATTAGAGCCGGATTGATTATCAATGAACTCAAAAATTGATTCCTTGATTGTATCTTGGTGGATTGTTTCTACAGAACTCCATAACGCGGCCCTTGACAAGGTATTCTTTAATTCCCTGACATTGCCGGGCCACTTGTAAGAGGAGAGTGCATTTCTTGCTTCCGGACTCAGCTTCTTACTTTTCCAATGCGGATTGCCCTTGAAACTCTGGTTTATCTCCTGCATAATGCTGTCCACAAGGAGATTGATGTCTCCTTTGCGTTCACGCAGGGGAGGAATATTCAACACTCCAAGCGCAAGCCGTTGGAACAAATCCGTCCTGAACCCGCCGACGGAAACGGATTTGACCAAGTCCCTGTTTGTTGCGGCAATAATCCGGACATCGATCTTTTCAAGGGATGTAGAGCCGACCTTGGTAACCTTACCCTCCTGCAGTACTCTGAGCAACTTCACCTGGCTGATTAAACTTAATTCCCCTATTTCATCCAGAAAAAGAGTCCCATTGTGTGCCGACTGAAAATACCCCTCCTTGTCCTTTGCCGCACCGGTAAATGCACCTTTTGTG
>JBAZRS010000131.1:8729-10931 GCA_041662825.1 Victivallales bacterium
TCCGATTCAAACAAGTTGTCAGGAATCGCCCCGCAGTTGACAGGTACAAATGGTTTGTCGCACCTGCTGCTTGATGTATGGAGCGCCCTAGCAAAAAGCTCCTTTCCCGTCCCGGATTCACCTTGAATAAGCACAGGGACATCAAAAACAGCTATCTTGCGGGCTTTTGCAATCAGTCTTTTCATTGGCTCGCATCTGCATATTATATTACTAAAATCTGCGGATTCAGGAGGAAGCCCTTTGGTGATATTCAATATTTCCTCGAAATATTTCGGGGAAATTGAAGGCAGAAATTCGGCGGAAATGTCAAAAGGCACAGTTACTTTACTGACACCGCCGTCTTTTGAAGATTCAATCAGGTCGGCCTTGCATATTGTCTTGGCGAGAAGAAGCCATGTCGCAGCCATTGCAGGAGTTCCGGGACTTAAATGGAAAGTCCATTCAGAGTCGGGAAAGTTTTTCCGGATTCCATCCAAAACGTCTCTGGCTGTTTCGTAAATTTCCCCGTAATTTGTCGGACTTGAAAGATGAGTGCCTGAGATTTCAATTTCAGCTTCAGTTAATTTCTTAAGCCATTCCGAATATTTCCGTGATTTGCCTTCAGGGTGATCGGAAATTAAAACTATCCTATTGAATGTGATTTTGCTGACAGCCTGTGCAATAGGGCCAAGCCCAGCCTCCTCGTCTCCAGAAGACGCCTTCAAGTCAGTCATTCCAAGCCATGCAAATAATATTCTGTTATTCATAATAAATATTATAATACTATAAATTAAATTATACAAATTCCGCTTTAAACTATATTATGATATTTGCAAGAAATAATTATGCAAATCGTAATATGTTAAAATATAAGCAGATACGAATTATGAAAACAATGTAAATGAATGCTTGGCACGCTGTTTGCTAATAGTGATACCGTGAAAATAAATTATATGATGAGATGAATGGATTATATAAATATGGCCGGTAACGGAAAACATGGATGCAATATGATTATTGAATCGAAAGTAATTTCTCTAAGATTGATTAATATCGCGGCGGAACTAACTTATCCAGAGAAAGTCGACCAGGTCTTCAGCATATCGGTTAAAAGGAATACTCTGTTGAACTGGTTAGGCAATAAAATGTCATCACCCATCCACGGATTCGCAATATGAAGAAACGGAAGCAAGACATGAAGAAAACGACGACAGACAGCAAACTGGCGAAATCACTTTTCAACCAAGGAATGAAATATTACCGGCTTGCCCAGGAGTTCCCTTATTATTCCCTAGTCGAGCATGCAAGGGATTTATTTAATAATTCATTGATCAAAAATCCGGCTAACAAGGAATGTTTTTTGAAATATTTGAATACGCTTTCTTATTACGAATATTATAAAGGCAAAACAAGGTTATTTATTGCAAAGCTCATAAAACAACAAATGAGTAGCCTTGATAAGGAAGCGGTGTTAATTGTCCAAAGGAAGCTTGAAAATTTCAATGCTCCAGATCCTGATTGGTTACATGAAGATCGGATGAAAGAAGATTTTGAGCGCTTCAAAAATAAAATTGCCGAGTATAACAACAGCAACACTTCCCTCAGCCATCTTTTTTCAGGATATTGTTATGAGTCATGTAATGAAGTAAAATATGTATCAATCATTGAAGGTGAGTATCTCAAGAGCATAGAGTTGGATGAGAACCACATGACTCCTTATATTTATCTTATTAGATATTATTTTAAAACTGGTAAAATAAAAGAGGGTCAAGATCTATTTCTTAAAGCTAATGAAAAGTTTAAGAATATCGAATTGTTGTTTAGGCTTTCTGCAAGAGATATATATGAAATTGATATAAAAATATATATTAAGCATATGAAAGATATATCAGAGAAGCTCCTCTTGGAATATGTTAATTCTGTGGAAGTTCCTCCCGAAGATATTTATTCAACGTATAAACTTTTGATTGCATATTCTGACCTCGTCGACATCGTTGATATAGCTAATTCACCCGAGAAGAAGAAATATTATTACCTGAAATATTTTGAATATTATTTCAGATACGCAAATAAAGCTGGAGATAGGGCAGTATTGAGCTATTTGCACGAAAATTTTAGGGATCAGTATATTTGTTTAAAAAATGTTGATTATATAGGTGGTGTTTCAGTCTTGCTTGATCTTGATGATTTAGTTATTGAGGATCTGGAAAAGATATTATCTGC
>JBAZRS010000132.1:0-10860 GCA_041662825.1 Victivallales bacterium
TATAATATCGTCCTTTATGAACCTGTTTAGATGCTTCCTGCGGAACCCGTCATTGCCATGTTCCACCCCAATGCTTATACCCTCGCATCCGACAGCCTTCAGCTTTTTCAGTTTGTCGGCAGTGACAGTCTCGGGGCGGGTTTCAATCCAGAACGGCAGACCAATCGATGAATATGACGATAGGAATTCCTCGAGCCTGGCATCGTTCATCTGCAGGAAGTTCTCCGACACTATATAGACATATTGCAGCTTGTACTTTGATATTTTATCTTTAAGTTCGGAAATGAATTTCGATACCGAACGTTCACGTGAATACCTGCCGTGCTGCTTGTACATTTCGTGCAGTCTTGCATTGCAGCAGAAAGAGCATTTGAATGCGCATCCTCGGTCAAGTTCCACAGGTCCGCACACCCAAGCCCATCCCCCCATGGGCTTGTAGAAACGTTCTTTTTCGTAGATGGACCAATCCTGGTCCGGCAACGAATTCAGGTCAACAAGGGGACGCAACGGATTCTTGACGATTTTTCCTTCTCTAATAGTCCATATGTTGCGGATGCCAGAGCAATCCTTACCCTCCTGTATGCAGCTTGCAAAATCAACAATCGCCCCTTCGCCTTCACCGACGCAAACATAATCAGAATATCCTCCATCAAGTATGGCGTCGGCGTCCATCGTTGCGTGAACGCCCCCTACTATACTTATGACTTTCATCTCCCTGCAAACTGCAAGGAGGCGTTCTGCTATAAACCAAGTCGTTTCGACAACTGACAAGGCTATAAAGTCTGGAGCGCTTGATTTTATCGCATTCCTAAAGCCCTCTTCCAGCTGAACCCCTTTCTCCAGTATGCCGTAATCTGCGAGATTTACCGCCCGCACCTGAAGACTTTCAACGCGCGCTTCGTCTCCTGTCTTCTCAGCCGTCCTGTAAAAAGTCGTGTCGAACAGCGTCACCGAATGCCCGGCATCTTTCAGACACGCCGAAAGAAGGGACACTCCGATTGGCACAAGGTTGTCCATAAAACTGTTCACATAAACCAAAAGCACTTTTGCCATGGGAAACTCCGTTTGAAATTATGTTACGCGCCCCATAAGGAGATCAGCCTTGTCCCCGTGTTTCTTCAGGAATTGACTGTATTTCAGATTCCAGGCGTCTGACACTGTCATGAGGCATGGTATTGGCCGGATTCACCAGTAAAACTTTTTCTATTTTTTTGAATTTCATCTTTATCCCTTGTCGATTCCCGTTACTGTTTACTCAAATTTCGGGTTCCTCCCGATTACTGTCCAGTGAACTCATTCACCTCTCAGGAATTCCATAAATTCCGCTTTCATTTCCACAGGCGATTCCGTCGGGCGCCCAAGCTCTGGCCTATTTCCCCTCTTGACAAGTATCTCCAACAGGATCGGACCTTCAGACTTCAATATTGTCTTCATGCATGTATCGATCTCATCATGCGTCTGCGCACGGAAGACCGCATTGTAACCCAGGGCCTTTGCGGCATCGGTAAAACTTATATTGAAGCCCGCCGTCGGTTGTCCGCCTACGGAATCATGAGCACCGTTGTTCAGGATCACGTGATAGAAACTGCCGCACTTCATGGTTCCTGTCGTCGCCATTGAGCCGAGATGCATGATCGCCGAACCATCACCATCGATGCAGAAAACATTCCTTCCCCCTTTGGCGGAGGCGACACCATTGGCGATCTGGGAAGCGTGCCCCATGCCACCAATCACGAGAAAATCCCTGCCATGCCCCTGCTTAAGAAACTCCCTATATTCAAAAATCTCCCTTGAAGCCATTCCTGTAGTTGAAACCGTCACACTGTCTCCACCTATCAGATCAAGTACTTGCCTGATGGCCTCCTCCCTGGTCAAGGTGATTCCGGCTTCCTGGGGCACAGTGTACTTCGCAGGCTCAAAAACAGATTTCCTTACAACCAGTGCATATGGGGCTCTGCTCGCCGTCATGTATGAGACTGCGTCCCTGATCGACGTCTCGGCATTCTCCAATCCTCCATCCAGGATGCTGAAAGGGATTTCCATCGCTTTCAGAAGCCCTATCAAAGTCCTTCCGGTTTTCTTGTGCTGCGGTTCATCCTCTATGCCAGGTTCGCCCCTCCACCCAATCATTAGCAGCACCGGTATTGAATAGACGTCCTTGTCCGCCATGGAAAGCAACGGGTTGACAGCATTGCCCAGTCCTGAATTCTGCATATATACAAGTGGAATCTTCCCTGTGGACAGATGGTATCCCATTGCAAGACCCACTGCAGCCCCCTCATTGGCGCAAATGACATGCTTCTCCTTGGGTATATCATATGCAAGATGGTCGCAGAACGGCTTCATCAGGGAATCAGGCACTCCCGCGAAAAAGTCAATCCCGCAGTCTCCAAGCAGCTTTGTGAAGTTTCCAGCCCTTATCATTCTACCCTATAAGCTTTCTTTCATTATTTTCATTATACGGGAAAGGCTTTTCAGGAAATTTTTAATATCCCTGGGAAAGATATTCCCGATATTCGCAATTCTAAAAGTCTTATATTTGCTCACTTTCCCCGGATAAACCGTAAACCCCTCAAGTTTTAACATGTCATGAAGCTTATTAAAATTAAACCATTTTCCCTTTGGCTCATACACCGTGATCAATAATTTTGATTCTTCATTTTCCTCATGGAAAAGAATAAATCCGAGTCCCAGCAGGCCTTTTCTAAGTATTTCCCAATTCTCCACATACCTGCCATGTCTTTCTTTTCCTCCCTCCTCCAGATATTCCGATATTGCCGTCTCCAGCGAATACAATGTCTGGACCGGAGGTGTAAACTGGGTTTGCCCTTCAGTTTCAAGGAATGCATACTGGGAATACAAATCCAAATAAAAGGATCTCGGGGTAAAACCTGAAATTGATTCAATCGCCTTTTTCCTGCAGATTACAAACGATACTCCCGGCATTCCCTGCAGACATTTATTGGACGTGGCGACAAGATAGTCCACTGAAATTTCTTTAACATTGATCGGGATGCCAGCATAACTGGATATGGCGTCGACAATATAATTACATTTGTATTTTTTTGCGATTCGCCCGATCGCGCCTATATCATTCAAAATACCTGTTGTCGTCTCGTGGTGAACTACCGATATTGAGGCTATGTCCTTGTTGTCCCTGATCTGCATTTCAATATCTGCCATATCCAATTTCTGCCCATAATTAAATTTTATGGGATATGCATCAATATTGTATGCCTTGGCAATCTTCAGCATCCTGTCACCGTATGCCCCGTTTATTATTATCGCTATTTTCCTGCCCTTCGGCACAGTCGAGTTGATTGCCGCATCGACTGCGGCAGTCCCCGAACCTCCGAAAATGACACAGGCATAGTCTGGCCGGCCGGCCACTATATCGACCAGGCTGTCCCTTGTTTTCTTGAGCAAAACGGAAAATTCCTGCTCTCTCGGACAGACATCAGGAACAACTTGTGCGTATTTAACGGTATCGGTTGTTGTTGCCGGCCCCGGAGTCAGAAGTATGTTTCTCTTAACTTTTTTCATGTTTATTTATCCCAGGATAGATATTGTTAACCGCTCTTTTCAGATGAGACTCATCATCAATTTCAGCCCATTTGTAATCTTCAATCCGCCTTATGAATATTTTCTCGTCAAGTGAAATTTCCTTGAGGATGGATTCGTATTCGACATTTTTAGATGATTTGAACCTAAGCTCCGCCGCTCCACACATTTTAACATAGGCGCCATATGACAACTTGGTAATCCCGACTAGTTCTGCATATGCCGATTTTAATTCCCAAATGTTCTTTGATAAATTCACAAGGTTATGATCCTCATCCGCCTCAATGTAAACCTCATCACCTGAATCTGTGCTTCCGCTTGCAAGGATCACATTCCTATTTCCGTCGCTGATAATTTCGTACAGCCCCGATTTGTCGTAGATTATGTCTGACTCAAGGAGCAGGAAATCACCGCCTACAAATTTTCTCATAATATACAGGGTATACATGCTTCCCGAGTCCGAATAGTCGTTATTTTTAACGCATCTTATCTGGCTGTATTTACTTTCAAGCTCCTCATAATACTCGCTCGCAAAACCGGTGCCTATGATTATCTTTTCAATTCCCGCACCTATTAATTTCCGTATGGACTCTTCGATTATAGGCATATCCCCTAAAACAATAAATCCCTTGGGCATGTTATTCGCCAAAGCCTTTAATCTTTTTCCTGATCCTGCAGCCAGAATTACCGCGGTATCAATCATGGATGTAACTCTCCGATTTCTGCAGGTCTCCCATACTGTTCACATCCAGCCATGAACCCTTGATGAATCTTACAGTCACAGGCTGTCTTTTTAAAATATGATTGAAAATGTCTTTCATATGCAGTTTGCTGAAATCTTTTCCGGCACTCATTTCGCGAAGAGCATCCTTCAATATGCAGGCTCCGGCTTCGTTGACCTTGAACAAGCCTATAAACTCTCCGGAGATATTTGGATTGGATTTGTCCGATGTCAATTCCTTAACCTGGACATGCTGCCAGAATATCTTCTTTGAATACTCCGTATCCGCGGTTATGTATTCATGGTAATTGTCGTCCCTTATGCATTCCGCATCCGCAATTATGACAATATTGTTCGGGTCGGTCAACAAATCATTTATTAGATATTTCTTATATATGATATCCCCGTAACTTATAATGGTATTGGCTTTTATCGACTCGATGGCCTTATACAGCGAATATACCTCAGTAGTATTTGCATAGTCGTCATTGTCGGTAAAACTTACGTTTGTGAACTTTATCTTTTCCTTGGCATATCCGCGCACAACTGTTATGTCCTTAACGCCAAGGCTGTTAAAGTTATCTATCTGCTGGGCCAGGATCGATTTCCCTCCGACCTTAAGAAGGGTCTTAGGAATATCGTCGGTGAGTTCTCCGAATTTGTCGCCCTTTGCCGCTGACAAAATCACTGCATTGACTTTCTTGCCGGTGGACGGCAGATATTTTTTCTCAGCCTCCTCCAACTCGCTTGCCCCCTGCAATCTGAACACTTCTGAAACCGATGTGATCTTGTCTTCGACATTGATTAACGACTGTTCCTCGTATATCAGCCTGGAAGTATTTTTCATTGCAGAGATGGAAGATCTCAAGACCTGGTTGGCCCAAATGATAAGGCTTATGTTCAGCTCCTTGAATTTGTCGGTCGGGGTTGAATAATATTTTGTAGGCACAATAACAACAGGCAGACGCTTATTCCATTCGTTGGTGAACGCCTCAATATCAGACGGATCACTCTTTTTGCTGTGAACAAGAATCGCATCGGCGCCGGCATCCATGTAAGCTTCAGCCCTCCTTAGCGCTTCACTGAGTCCCCATCCTGCAATAAATGCCTCAAGCCGTGCAACAACTATGAAATCACTGTCTTTCTGAGAATCCTTTGCAGCTTTTATCTTCCCGCAGAACTCATCAATGTCTGCAAGGGGCTGGTTTTCACTGTTGATAAATGAATTCGTTTTCGGAAACAGCTTGTCTTCAATGCATAGTCCGGCGATATCCCTCTGTTCCAATTTATTGACCAATCTTCTTACATTATTGAAATTCCCATATCCCGTATCACCGTCAATTAATATTGGCACGGAAGTGGCATCACTCATAAATTCCAAAACATCAAGCACTTGTGTCCAGGAGGCTTCATTGTTGTCCCTGAGGCCCAGAGAGGCTGAAATCGTAAGGCCGCTGGCCCAAATTCCCTTGAAACCCGCCTCCTCGACAATTTTAGCCGAGAGGGCGTTGTGGGCTTCCAATATAAAGTTTGTTTCAAGGGGCTTGATTAATTCCCTGAGCATTTTAGTTTTTTTCATAACACCCTCTGTTGATTATCCTTTCCCCTTGTTAGATAGACGTTGCTCGAAAAGGTTTTTTAGAACAGCTCTTGCGAGCTTGACTACTAACTAATTAGCCTCAAAATCATTGCACTTTGTTTGTAATTAACCCCGCAAGGGGTGTTTTTCTTATACCTTTTCAAGCAGGCTCTAGACAGGGGTATTTTCCCCGTCGTCGCGGAATGCATTAAGCTGGTTTCTCAGCTCCGCCTCGGCACGCCCGAAAAACACTACTGATATAAATGAACTTAAAAACAAAGTCAACTGCTTGAGTACTAGAAATGCAAAAATGGCCCAACTTATGAAAAATCCTGTAAACGCCTCCAGTATGATCACAAGGCAGATGAGATCGACGCCTCTTGCCCTGTTGTCAAAGATATTCTGGAATATCCTATGGGCCCGGCTAAGTATTTTAACCAACGACAGTCTTTCATTTGACTGCGAAATCGTCCCTGCACTTCCTTTCTGATCAACCTTTGCCAGTTCCTTGTCTATCAATGCCCTGTCTGAAAACTCCGTCTTCATGAAAGTCACAAGATTTGCCGCATAGAAAAAAGGGATAAGGGGTATCAGCCAGAATATCTTTTCAAATCCCGGTTTTTGCGCGACATAGAAACCCAGTCCCACCTGAAGAGCAAGCCACGGGAGATAGCCAGCATAAACGTCAAGTATATGCCCTGTAAATGAACATTTCCCTATCATTCTTGAATAGGCCCCGTCAACCCAGTCGAAAGTCGGATTTATAAAAAATATGATGGCTGCGGCAAGCACGAAATATTTTCCGGGGACAGCCAGCAGAACTCCTGCGGCCAACCCGGCAACGGCATAGCCTGCCGTTATATAATTAGGAGCAATCTTCGTCTTCAGGAGAAAATAAAGAATGACGGAACTCGCTTCAATGTAAAATCTAGCCTTCAGATACGTGTATGGATTCCTTGTCCAGTCCTTGATATACGGAACGTCATCCTCATATCTGTGCTTATATTGTTCTCTTCTTATTTGAAAAAGAGTTTTATTTTTATATTCTTTGTTCATAGGGACTCCTTGTGTAAAATTTTAAGTACTTCTTTTATTTTAAATTTCATTGAATCTTTCAAGATCCTTAAATTGAAGGGGGCAAACTCTAAAGCTTTGGCCAATGCTGATTTTGCCTCACAAATCCTCTTTTTCATAAGAAGCCAGTGGGCATATGCCATGTATTCCCTGGCAAATGCGACATTAAGAAGTGCGAGGCATTTTTTCACCTCGGAAGCGGAAAAAGATTCCCTGATCTCATTCCCTATTTCCCCGATTGTCACCTCTACGCTCTTCATCATGAGATCCATATCATGGGAAACGGACTGATCATGGCTCCTGTATTTTACCAGAGGCTCATCGATATAATCGAATTCGGTTATCAGGGATAGCCTCAACCACAGATCCCAATCCTCAACTCCTTTCCTTCTGGTCCTGAACAGGTGTTTTGAGTCAAGAAGTGATTTCCGCAAGACAACCGATGAACACGGGATGAAATTGTCGAAAAGAAGCTTTTTAAAGACCTTTCCCCTGTAGCATGGATTATTGGGTGAACTCTTTATTTTTATATCAGGCTCAAAATATTCCAATCTGGAATAAACCAGTCCGGTACTTGGGTTTTCAAACAACCTCATCTGCCTCTCAAGTTTGTCTCCGGACCACATATCGTCCGAATCCAGAAAAGCTACATACTCACCTTGGGAGAGGGATATCCCCTTGTTTCTTGCAACTGCCTGGCTGGCATTTTCCTGATATGCATATTTTATACGGCTGTCCGAAAGGTTTTTTACACGAACACCCGTATCATCTGTTGAACCGTCATCGACAACTATGATCTCCAGGTTCTTCCAGGTCTGTCCAGTCACTGAAGCAATTGCATCGCATATGAAGCCGCCTGCGTTATAGGTCGGTATCACCACTGATACGAGAGGAGTTGAGTCTATCATTATTAAGCCAACCTGTTTGATTTCTTGAGCTGACTGCAAAATTGCCTGGGAACGCCACCACCTTGGCGGCTCTTAATGCCGGCGAGTCGTCTGCGTTCCCATTAAAACGGTAATTTTTCAATTGAGCTGATTGCAAAATGCAAGAAAACTGATGTTGCGGGAATATTTCTTGTTGGTGTTCACAACTTTAGTGTGTCTTTGTATTCAACAAGTTAAACACGCTAAAGTTCACCTGCCTGTGGCAGCGCCTTCGGCGACCAGGGTCACTAACGTCCATGGTCAAGCACTGAGTAAAACGAGGTTGCCAACACCAGCATGGTTAAAATTCTAAATCCTTTATTCTCTCACAGAGGCACGGAGACACAGAGAATTATTTTTACCGCGAAGAAACCCGTCTACGCAAAGCCTACGCCGTGGCATGTGAAGGGCACGAAGAAAGTCATCAAGTTTATTTTTTCCTTCGCGTCTTGCTCGGACAGAGACAAACCCTTTCAGAAACGGGTTCTTTCTCCTTGTCGGGCGTAGCCTCCCATGCGGAGACTGATGACTCTTTTCCTAAAATTTTTGCCTGTTTCCATTCCTTTGCGGCTTTGCCTGTCGCGCCGTAGTCATTTCTATACGAAGGCGGATGCCTTTGTGAGATAATATCTCTTCTTGATTTTAACTCCAACTTATACCGAGTTGCTTCTATCGGATAGTAATTCATGAAAGACAAAGAACAGTCCTTGCGGGCTTAACTAGACCTTGCTCGAAAAGTTTTTTGGAACAGCTCTTACGAGCTTGATCCTCCTTCGCATAAAGCTACGGGGGACGTGCTACAAACGAATTCGCCTCAAATTCAAAGTTTTTGTTTGTAGTTAATGCCGCAAGGCATGTTCTTGCCATTTAATTGCAACTTACTATTAATCAATCAGTTCTAAAGGGTCAATTTTACAATCGCCTTCTCTTAATTGTCCTAACGATTCCATAGATGAAATAGAGTAACGAATAACGTTGATTCACGCAATATCCCCTCATAATCCTCAGGAACGGTTTTAAGAAATATTTCACCAAAAAAGACTTTCTCCTGTAGAAAATGATCTTCTCGATGATGGCAAACCTGTTTATATCATCGCATGTCCAGAGCTTTGTGGATATATGGGATTTGTCATATCCGTCATCGACGTATTTGTCGTCGATTAATCCCCTTTTCCTACCGATATCATATGCGGATGACCCGGCGTGCGGAGTCAGCACAGAAACAGTCAGCTCATCTACGTCGAGCTTTTCCACGTAATCAAAGGAGTCCTGCATCTGCGGGAAGGTTTCAACATGCTTTTCAGAAAAACATCCGATAACCAAGGCTGCGCTGACTTTTAAGCCGTATTTCCTCAGCATCTCCACCTTTGCAGGTATGTCATCAAGTTTAACCGGCTTGTTTATTATGTTGTCAAGGACCCACTGGTTTCCTGATTCAATGGCTATGAAGATATTGCTGAAACCGGCTTTTTTCAGCTTAATAATGATTTCCTCGTCCATCATCCAGGGGGACAAACCGTTCGGGGCGTCAAAAGTGATCCCGTAATTCCTCGCGATTATGCCGTCCAGTATTTTAACCGCCCTCTCCTTATTGGCGAGGAACTGATCGTCGTTGAGATATATGTCCTCAACACGGTATACCTTTACGAGTTCGTCAATCTCATCAAGAACTTCATCCGGATCACGGTATCTGTATTTATGCCCGAACATCTGGTAGGCCGAACAGAAGCAGCAGCGGAACGGGCATCCCCTTGATGTCAATATCGGAAGGCTCCTGAATACACGCCCTACGCTTGCCCCGTGCCTCTGCCCGAATGAAAAATATTTCTCAATAGGGAAAAGGTGCCTTGCCGGCCTGGGAAGTTTATCGACATCAAGGAAAGAAGTTCCCCTGTTGATTCTTACCGCATTCCCTGAATCCCTGTATGCAATTCCCTCGAGAGTGCTGAGATCTTCATCCGTAGACAATTTTGAAAGAAGCCCGGTAATTGTATTTTCTCCCTCCCCTATCACAAGATAGTCGAAATTAGAGTCGGACATCGCTTCATCGGGATCCGCAGTAGGATGCGCTCCACCCATTATTACAATAATATTTTTATCGACATCCTTCACCGTCTTCGCCAGTTTGTGATAGTTCACGCGTTGAAAAGAGAACATTCCGGAAATTCCTACAACGTCAGGGGAAAGCGACCTGACATGGTCGGCAATGCTTTCAAAGGCCATGCCTATCTGAAGCATCGGCGTCCGCCCGTCAATAAGGACCTGGTTTTCATAGTCTTCAGCGACCGCATCGAGGACTTTCACGTCGTAACCATGCTTCTCAAGAGACGCGGCAATATAAGCAATCCCTGTAGGGAAATTCACGTTGAAGTTCCTCTTGTCCGGGGTCACGGTGACAGGAGGAACAATCAGCAATACTTTTTTTATCGTGCGTTTCATTAGAGGGTGAACTGTCCGGGATCAATTAATTTTTTGAATATTTCATCGGGATACATCGGATATGTGTCGGGATTCCTGTGTGCCGGATACGCCTTTGCCTTTTGTTCCATGGCCGCAATCGGACAGATCAGCTTGAGGATATCGTAGTTTATTCCCGAATTTTTCTGATATACTGAAACCCAATGTCTCATCAAGGCCTCGGAAACTCCGTTATATTTGTCTCCTATAAATATCCTGTTTCCAAAAGCCATGAGCAGCGAGGAAACTGTTATGTTGCCGAAGTCAAAGAACGGAAGTCCCCTATTCTCATAATGTTCGAAGTCGATCAGATACTGCCGTCCTCCGCATACAAGGATATTTTCAAGGTTGAAGTCTCCGTGCACAGCCGATGTCGGAACCTCAATATTCGTAAATCTTTTAAGTTTCCCAAGCAGCAGGGAAATGTTCTTTTCTACGGCGGAATCCGCAATGTTTATTCTTGAGCGGCAGGCCTTTATGTTTTCTATGACCTTCCCTATGCCTATATTTCCCTGGAAGGAGCTTCTCTGGAATTCACAGAG
>JBAZRS010000133.1:0-10855 GCA_041662825.1 Victivallales bacterium
AAAAATGATATAGGTCGTAGAAACCGCAAAGTTCCGATATCTCCTCGATTTTCCTTCCGCCTGAGCGCAGCATGGATGCGGACATTTCAAGTTTTTTCAGCAGAAGGAAACGCGATGGAGGTGTTTTTAACGTTTCATGGAAAAGTCTTCTGAAGTGAGGATGAGATACGCCGGCCTCCTTTGCCGCTTTTCTCCAGTCCAGATTGAGAAGGGGATTGTTTTCAATTTCAGAGGCGACCTTTCGTATGCTTTTCACAGGCTTAGCCTCCTCCCTCATGCTCCTCGGCTGTTCGCCAAGCTGGATAAGCAGTTCCTCCAGCATGTGGATTGTCCTGAATACCGGTTCTCTTGACAAGGCCAGACGAGAGAGCAATCTGTCAAAATCACCAGTGAATTTCACCGGCTCGCTGATTTCGATTACCGGAGTCGATAAGGGGAAAAGTCCGTTTTTAGCGTATGTGTCCGGAAGCTTCCCCCTGAATGAGACGAAACGGTGATGCCAGGTTCCTCCGTCACGGCGGCCGAACTTGAAACAGGGCCCTGGAAAAGTCAGCCATGCCACCGGCCCCTTCAAACGCCGTGCGGGATTGCCGTCAATGAAAAGATCGAGCTCTCCGCGCTCTGCGTACTGGATGACGTAATAATTGAAATACTTGTCGACCCATGAATCGCATTCCGGGACATGGTTGAATCCTATGAACTCGAGATTTACAGAAGTTGTCTTGCTCATATAATACAAAATAATAAATATATCGTACATTTAAAGCTTAAATAATATAATTATAATATACAAAATACAAGAAAGGATCTTGCCGTGAATAAAGAATTTGATGTGAAAAGACTGCGTGAATATCTGGATTTCGACTGCGATCATATTCGAAGGAGCCGTGTCCGCCAATCTAAGGCGTGGCGCAGGGAAAAGCTTGATGTGCCGCTGCTTTTCATGGGAGGCAGGCTTTCCGCAAAACAGGAGGAGATACCGGAATACGATCTCAAGCAGATTTTTACGGACAAGGTCAAGATGCTTTGCCGTGAGACCAGGGGGGCTTGTGCGACCGCAAACGGGCGCAGCGATTCGGTCCCGTCAATCAGGGCGAATCTCGGAACCGGAATCCTGCTGTCATGCCTCGGTCTTGAGCAGACAGCCTATGACGACAAGATGCCATGGCTCCATGAACACCTGTCAAAGGCTCAGATCTCCAAACTGACACCCGACGACATCATGCCGCGGGGCAGTTTTGCGCGGGGCCTTGAGATGATGCGTTATTTCAAGGAGGCCATGGGGGATTCCCTTCCGGTCTACGTCATGGACACCCAGGGACCTTTTGATCTTGCGCACCTGATGATGGGCGATGATGTTTTCCTTGAACTTTACGACGATCCTTCATTTGTGCACCATCTTATGAACATATGCCTCGAGCTTGGAATCAAAACGCACCGCTGGATGAAGGAGGCGGCGGGTGAACCCCTGAATTCCCTGCATCACAGTGGTTCCATATTTTCCGACAGTTTCGGTATCCGCATATGCGAGGATACGACAGTCCTGCTGGGTGGAAAACAGATCCGCGAGTTCGCTATTCCATATTCGAAAAGGCTTGCCGGAGAGTTTGGCGGGGCCTGGGTGCATTACTGCGGATATAACGAGGCGCTTACCGACACCATACTGGAACAGCCCGAATTCAAGGTGCTGAATTTCGGACATATCCCGGGGCATGAGCATGAAATTGATTTCTTCTCCAACATGGACAAGTTCGCCAGGGCCGGAAAGGTGAATTTCAACTCATGGCCGAAATTCCCTGACGAGACCGCAGAGGCCTACATCAGGCGATTGCACAAATATGCCGACCAGGGCGTACTGGCGCCGATTGCGAGCGTTTCGGAAGACCTTTTGAAGGCCGGTTTCAAAACTGCTGCAGATATTCAAGGGTTCTGGAAAAAACTGAGTGAAGAGAACAAAACGGCATAGTTTTCCCAACAGTATGTCGGGTTTTAACCCGACGTTTTCTTTTCTTAAAATCTTAATACAGGTGACGGGTTGAAACCCGTCCTACTCCGCCGGGGGGATGCCGTTTTTTATGGTGAATACGGCTTTTGCGGCGGCCTTGCGCAGGGCTTCCGGATTGTCTTTATTGTTGTAGATGTCCTGCAAGGCGCCCAGGGACTCCTTGTTGTTTATCTTGGAAATGGCGTCTTGTATCAAAGGCCTTCTGTCTGCGTTCTGTTCAGATTTGTACATCTCCGCAAGCGACTGCGTCGCATTCGGATATCCCATCCCCGAGAGAGCCTGAAGCGCACTTTTCCTTATCTGCGGATTCTGATCGTTTGCGGCCACATTGGAAAGGGCTGGGACTGTCTCAGGCTGCCTCACTATTGCAAGTGCTCCGAGCAGGTTCGACATCTGGGCGTTCATTTCATTCTGGCTGTGGCACGCCTCCACAAGCTGTTTGACCGTTTCATCCGTGCCGGTTCTTGCTATCGCCTGCTTCACTTCCGTGGAGAAATATATATCCCTTGAAGATTCCAGCGCCTTTATCAGGGATGGGGAGGCGTCCGACTTGTCGATTGCCTGAATTGATCTTATGTAAAGATTTTTACTTGCCGGATCGCTTTCCGAATCTATGAAATTGACAAGTGTTTCAACTGATTCTGCGCTTCCGATCTGGGCGAGAACCCTTGCTGCCGCCGACTTGACGGAAGCCTTTGCATCCGAGGCGAGGAGTTTTCTGACTGCGGGAATTACGGCGTCGCCCAGATCGCAAAGCTCCCGGATGATCCCTTCGGTCTGGGGAATCACCGCCTGTTTCGCATTCAGACTCGAAAGCTCGTCGACCAGTCTCTGTATTTTCGCATCCCTTTCAAATGACGAACTGTCGTCATTTTTCAATACGGGGACCGGTTTTTTTCTCGCAGGTCCGCTTTTCGGCAAAACGGCCTTTTGAACGGTCGCATTTTCGGCGGTCTTGCGCTTTTCCGGTTTTTCCACCCCTGATGTTAATTTCATGACAATCAGCAATGCCAGAATGGCGATTGCGGCAGTTATGCCTCCGAGAATCAAATTCTTTGTGTTCATTGTTTCATGCCTTTGTTCCCTTGTTTTTCATTGTACGTTGTTATTTTTTAAGAATATATTTAAAACAAGAATAAGCAAAGCTTGATTGTGGCTGTTGCCGGCATGAAATGTGAAAAAATAAATTAAAAGTGCTCCCTGCGCAATAAAATCAGGAAATGTACGTTTTTATCTCATGTGTCAATGCAATTAATTTATTAACAGATGGGGCTGTATGAAGGATAATAAAACGGTTTTGATGATGTCGGCTATTGCCGTCCTGTTTCTTGCCTGCGCTTGCTTCGGATATTCTGCAATGGCAAACAAGGCCAGGGCCGTTAAGGCCGAATCGGAGCTTGCCGGACTGAAGAAGGTTGTCGATGCAGGGTTGACCAGGAAAACTCAGGCCTCAGCCGAAAAAAGAAGGCCTGCAAGCCCCTCCTCATACACGGTTACCGGCTTTGCCAATATGCAAAACCCCGAGCCTGCGGTTGAAGCCGCGGAGCCCAATGTAAATCAAGACAGGGGCCGGGTCTCCATGGAAAAGCTCAAGGAAAGCGACCCTGAGCGCTATGCTGAAATGGTTGAACGCAGGAACAGTTTTACAAAACAAATGCATGATAATTCCGCCAAGCAGGTCGATTTTTTCAAGAAGCTTGATACGAAATCAATGACCCCTGAACAACTTGAAAATCACAACAAGCTTCTACCGCTGGTAGCTAAAAATAACCAGCTCCTCTATGAGCTGGCACAGAATCCGGATGCTGAAAACCTCTCGGATATCCGACGCGAGCTCGGCGACAATTCACGCCAGATGAGGGATCTGCTGGCTACGGAGCGCAGTGCTGCGCTCCAGCAGTTCGCAAAACAGATAGGATACCGCAGCGACCAGACCGCCCAATTCGAGGCGTACGTCAAAAGCGTATATGACATGACTTCGGGAAATCCGTTCCAGGGCATGCAGGGTGGTGGCAGGGGTGGCGCTAACAACCGCGGACAGGGCCAGCCAAACCGCCAGTAATATGCTGCAATTCCGGGTATGATTTGAAATTCATCCGAAGCTGGTTTTTGATCTTGAATCCTGTTTCCGCCCCCCCACTCCGCTGGTAGGGTTATTCCCCATAGCGCAAAACAATCTTGTAAATTATCTTATGCTCAAGGCCGAATATCTTGCGAATGGTTCAAATGACAGTATTGTATTTAGCTACTGATATGGAAAAAGGTCCCTGTAATTGTTAACTGGAGTTTTTACATGAAAAACAATTTTAAAGTGTCCCTTCTTGTTCCGGCGTTGGCTTTGCTTTTCCTAACCGGCTGCACGATGGGATATGATAAGGATGCAGCTGAAAGAAGGCTGGAAGAAATAACACTCGACAATGTCTCCCAGAAACCCAACATTATAAGAACTCCCTTGAAGGTTGCGGCCTTTTCCGATATGGAAACGATGATTTCCTCCGACCGGTTTGAAGAGCTATGGGACTGGAGTTCGGGAGATAAGAAGCTTGTGGTTTCCTATATGGAGAATCTTCAGGAACTCGGCTATATCTCGGATGTTTTCGTCATATCCGATGCCCCCAACTTTTCGATGAATGACATAAATTATCTGATAAATGAGGCCAAGAAGCAGGATGCCGATGTTCTGATAACCCTCCGGGGGATAATTAAAGTCAACAGATATTTCAATCCGGCCGCCATGCTTGATGTGACAATCCTGGGCGCATGTCTTTTCCCGGGCTCCAACTGTGACGCGCTCCTTCTTGTTCACATGGACATGTGGAATGTAAGGGACAAGAACTGCATCCTGACCGTCTACGGGGAGGGCATAAAGAGAATTAGCGAACCGACTTTCCTAATGAGACCAGAAGATGCTGTCATTCCTGTAAGGCGGGAGACCCTGAGGAAAGTACTTGCCGAATTCAAGAAAAGATGCCGTGAAATAAAACCTGCGAAATGAAAAAGGGGAATTGACAATTGTTCAAGAATCAAAACTGCACGGTAATATACTGGGACAAGGACAAGGATGTCTTTGGCGCCGGGATTTCTGCCGAAAAAACAGGGAAAATGGCGGTTTTGCAGACAGCCTTTTCAGATTCCCGCATTACCGACTTTTCGGCCAGGCTCCGTGACGTATGCAAAACGCTCAGTCCCGGTGAGAGCCACAGGATAATACTTGCTTCGCGTTTTGAGGGGGCCATTTGCATAGAACTGAACCTCCCGAAACTTCCGCCGGCTGAAATGCAGAAGGCGCTCGGTTTTGAACTGCCAAGACATATCCCGGTTCCGGTCGAGGAGCTTGCGTGGACATACAGGATAGTCGGGGAAATACCGGGGGAAACTAAATTTGCCGCCCTTTCAAAAGTGAGAATACTTGCAGTCAGCCGCAAGTCCTGGGATTCCACGGTGGCGGAGATAACGACTTCTGAAATAAAAGCCGATGCCGCAACGCATCCCCTGATGGTTTTCAACTACCTGCCGGACAATCCGGAATTCATACTGGACGATCCGGACGAGCTCCTGAAATTTTTCCCGGGCGCAGCGGATCCGGCAAACTCCGGGACTGGGGATTTGAATTCAAGGTTCGCGGGAATTGAAGGCTTCGGCAATCTCCCGGTGAAGCAGAAGGCCGGACTTCTGGTATGCCTTCTCATCGGCGAATTCATCCTGAGGGGAGCAGTGTCGCCTGAAAGCCTCAACATAGCGCAGCTTCCGGACACTGTGCACCCTCAGAGGTTCAGGGCCGTCAGATATTCCGCCGCCGCACTGTTTATTTTCATTTTAATGCTTGGAACAGTTCTGATTGCAAGAAGCTGGTGGGACGCCCGTTCAAGATATGGCAGGATAATCGTTGAAAAACAGAGGATCACCTCAAAGATTAACGGGTTCAAGCAGGAAAGGTTCAAAAACAAGAAGATTGATGAACTCATAAAGAAAATTGATGAGACCGATCCGGGCAATGCCGAGATCCTCCAATGCCTGCAGACGCTTTCACAGAAGCTCCCGTCCAACATGTGGCTAACGATGTTCAGCACCAAGGACGAGGATATTGACATAACAATATGCACCACGAAGGACAAGGATGCGCAGGCTGATCTTTCCAAGCTGAACGGTATTCCAATCTTCTCTAGCTTCAGCATCCGTAGCACAAGAAGGGACAGCGACGGCGCCCTGACAATATTCGCCCATATCGTATATCAGAGCAAATTCAAGAGGCAGAAAGTCAATGAATAAGCTGAATGTGCTCATCAGATCAAACAAAAAGGCTGTCCTGGGTATTGTCCCGGTGATTGTCCTTTCGATAATCGTAATTGTCCTTTACAGCAAGGAAATAGCAAACCTCTGGCCCAGCGGCGACAGGATCCAGAAGGAAATTGCCGAGCTCGGGGATATGCATAAGGATCTTGAAAAGGAAATCAGGGAAGTAAGGAACATACGCCAGATAAGGGAGAATTTCACAAGACATGGTAAAGATTTCTGGATCCCGAAAAGGGACGGGGACATAGAAAACAGCATCATCAAGAAAATAGAGGATGTTGCAAAAACATCTGGACTCAAGCTTCAGAACATCGGAAACGCCAGGCTTTCAAAGATAAATGAGGAAATATCCATAATGGAAGTCAACATTGAGGCGAAATCGACAATGGAGGAGATAACCAGGTTCATTTCAGACCTTTACAAGGCCAATCCCTGTTTTTACTGGAGGAAGTGCGTCCTAAGGCCTTTTAATCCGCGAGATGCGAAGGACATAGTGCTTAGCGGGACAATCAATGTCGTCTCCCTTACCGGAGACGGTGTGGCAAAAGTCCTCATGGAGGAGGAAAAATGAGGTCATTCTACATATTTCTCAACATCTTCCTGCTTCTTCTTGCAGTGCTTTTGCTTGCGGTGAATATATCCCTTACCCCGTCACCTCCCGACAAAATCCTTTCCATGGCTCCAGTTTTGAATGAAAGCGTTCAAGCCTCCCAGAAAACAAAAGGAGGAAAGGAAACCCCTCCGGATATTGCATCGCTCTGGGAGAACAATCTTTTCAGTCCGTACAGGTCCGGAGAAGGTGGGTCGCTTCTTGGCCCGGCGAGACCTACAGGCATGGAACTTCTGGGAGTGTGCAGTTTCGGTGAAGTTTCCGGCGCCATAATAATTGACAAGCAGGCTTCAGCGGCGGCGGCCCCGCAGCTTGGGCGCCTGCGCGGCAGGGGGACTCCGTCACCCGGTGGCCCGTCAGCAACCGCACCCCGTTTCTATAAACTTGGAGAGCAGCTTGAAAACGGGTTCTCCCTAAGCGAAATCAACTCTGATTCGATCGTCCTTTCAAGAGGAAGAGAGCAGATTGTCCTGAAGCTGGAATTTGAAGGTGAGAGCTCGATTTCAAGGAATGCCGCCGCCGCTGAAGCCGCCGCCGCAGCAGCAGCAACAGCTGCCGCCGCCGCAAGCGCCGCCATCAGAATTGAGCGGAATGTTCCACCGGAAACACTGGAAACTGCGGAAGCTGCGCCTGTTCCCGGCGCTCCTGCCGTTCCCGGTTCTGCGGCTGCTGGCGTTCCTGCGGTTCCCGCTTTGCCTGGTGTCAGGACGGTTCCGGAAACTCCGGCTATTTCAGCAGGTGGGCTGGCGGTGCCGGGAACTGCAGTTGCTCCAGGGGCTAAGCCGCGTGTTCAACCGCTTCAGAGCCGCAGGCAGAGCCAGCCTTCTGACCCTGCGAATGTTCGATGAGAAATGCGGAGCTGGATTGGATAAATTGAAAAATTCCATGAATTTCCTTCTGGAAGCCAGAAGAAAATAATCGGACTTAAATATAAAATTATAAGGTGTCTTATGAAAAAATTACTTTCTTCAGCGGCTTTCCTGCTGTTCGCCATGTTGTTCCTGTTTTCCTGTTCGATGCTCAAGGAGGATAAGCCCCAGAGCCAGGCGACGGTTGAGGATTCAAAGCTTAACAGGAAAACCGAGCTTGTGAAGGAGGAGAAGAGGGAATCAATGAAGGATGAGGCTGTTGAAACCCTACCTTCGCCGAGAACTGACGACAAGATAAAGGACATCATTAAACTGACGGAAAGAAAACGTGTTGAAGCGCTTGAGCAGCAGGAGCCCTTCTATGCCAAACTCCTTGGAGGCGATGCAAAGGAGGAGATGCCCATCACGCTCAATCTCGATGCAGCCCCCATAGCGAATGTAGTGCGGGCGTTTTCGACTTTTCTCAAATTCGATTTCCTGATAGATCCCCAGGTTACCGGAAACGTTTCGATTTCGGTCAACAATTCCAAGATGAGCAGGAGGGAGGTATGGGAGATGTTCGAACAGATCCTCTGGCTTTCGGGGGCGTACTGTTCTCCGGACGGGGACATAATTCACATTCTTCCTTTCGCGAAGATGCCGCAGGAAAGGAAGATTCTTGCCGACCACGATCCGCGGACAAACGTCGAAGTTGTTCTCCTGTCCATACGCAACGCCGCATCCAAGGACATTCTGGAGAAAATAAAGATCTTCATCACTCCCGGAGCCACCGCGATGGACATCACCCATCAGAATTCAATCCTGCTTATCGAATCTCCTGCGAATGTCGTAAAAATCCGCGCACTGGTGAAAATTCTCGACCAGAAGAATAAAAACAACTGGCCTCAGGCCGTCATACAGTGCGTCAATGTTTCCGCTTCAAGGATTAAAAATGAACTGGCCGCGACATTGCCCATATTGGGATTCCCGGTTTCAACCGAGAACATCCAGGCCGAACCGGGTTCAATAAACATTGTAAGCCTGGACAGGCTCCAGGTCATAATCGCCACCGCCGCAAATGAGGAGGCTCTTGTTGAACTGAAAAGATGGGTGGGCATACTCGACAGGACGGACGTGGGAGAGCAGGAGCAGGTTTTCATATACAAGATCGTGAATTCCAAGGCGGATGAGCTGTTAAGCGCCATTTCAGTCATATTCCCGACTGAAAGCACGTCCATCTCTGCAGGCGATAGCGGCGGCTCCTCGTCCGCCTCGTCATCGACTGCGACAACGGGCAGCGGATCTGGGGGAAGGACTTCGGGAGGCGTCCCGACAAGGTCTGGCGCACTGGGTTCATCCTCTTCCGGAAGCTCGAGAGGGACCGGGGCGGCTGCCTCATCCGGGAGCAGGCCTTCCACCTCAACTGCAACTGCGGGTTCTGGAAGCAGCGCCAAAGGCCAGCAGGACGACAAGGGGCCGGCAAGCGTATTCGACGTTCCTGTCAAGATATTTGCAGACGGCGTCCACAACAGGATGGTGATAAGGACGACTCCGAGGACATACGCCATGATGAGGGCTGTGCTTGAACGGCTCGATACGGTTGCGGCGCAGGTGCTTCTGCAGGTGCTGGTTTCGGAGGTGACGCTGACAGATTCAACCAAGTTCGGCCTGGAATTTTCCACAAAAAGGAGCGACGGCAACGCCCAAAGCCTTTTCGGGACAAACTATGCCGACTTGAATCCGAAAAGCGATGCAAGCAGAGGATTTAACTATCTGCTCACAAACAAGAGAAATCCCGATCAGAAGTTCGCGTATATTCAGGCGCTTGCCGGAAAAGGGAATGTGAAGGTGCTTTCAAGCCCGCAGATCCTGGTGGCGAGCCATTCCCAGGCTGTAATAAATGTCGGTGACAGTGTTCCGACCATAACCAACCAGATCACCGATACGGCGTCGGTCACAACAAATAATACGACTGTTCTCAACAGCTCTATCGAATATATTGACACAGGAATAATCCTCACGGTAACTCCGCATGTCACTGAAGGTGGCCTTATAACGATAGATCTCAACCAGGAGGTCTCGGATGCGATTCCGACTACGACATCAAATATTGACTCCCCCACAATTTCAAAACGCATCCTGACAACCACCCTTGCAATACGCGACGGGGGAACGGTGATAGTGGGGGGAATCATAAAGGAAAGATCAGACAGCACCAACACCTCATTCCCTTTAATTTCCGAAATAAACCTGCTGAGCAAGCTTTTCGGAACCACCACCACCAATGTAAACAGGACGGAAATGGTTGTGCTCATAACTGGCAGGATTGTGGACGAGCACAGCAATCTCGATGAAATAACCGCAAGATATAAGCAGGCGCTGAAGGCGATAACTGACATGGAAAAACAGGATATCAGGGAAGAAAATGAAAAATGAAGGTCAGGCCAAGTTTGATGTGATTTTCAGGGAGCTTTCATCCCTCTATCCCGACTATCCTGAAAAAGCGGAAAAGAATCCTGAACCAAGGAAGCTTGACTGGGAACTGTGCAACCAGGGTGCGATTTCCGAAGTCGACCTCATCGCAATATATTCAAAGGCGACCGGACTGGAAGTCAGGGATGAGGAGGAGATAAGGGACAAGGAGGTTCTTCCGTTCCCGGGCATTTCAACCGACTATCTCCTGAACTGGGCTTGTCTGCCCCTGTCATGGACAGACGAGGAAATGGAGATGATTGTCAGCGAACCGTACAGCATCGACAAGATGTCCTATTTCATCAAGAGCCTCTACGGCAGGAAAGTCAGATTCTCCCTTGTGAGGCGAAGCCTTCTTGAACGTAAAATCAATTCGGTTTACGAAAAGTCTCCGGCCGAACAGGAAAGCAGTTCAAACCAGTTCCTGCAATCCGGGGATAACGAGGAGACACTGAGGAGCCTTGCAAGCGAGGCTGCAATCGTAAGGCTTGTGAATGAGACATTCACCAGGGCCATTGAATCAGACACGAGCGATATCCACATCGAACCGGAAGAGTCGAGGCTCGTGATCCGTTTCAGAATCGACGGCATGCTCCACCTGATAATGACAACACCGCTCTCCCAGTA
>JBAZRS010000134.1:0-7830 GCA_041662825.1 Victivallales bacterium
CAAATTCCAGGGGAGTTATGCCGTCTGTCGAACGTGCGAAGGTTGAAGGTTCCAGAAGTGCTCAGGCATCTGAGGGACGTGTTGATTCGGCAGTGCAGTCTGACCGTGTAAGGGATGGGAGTTCCAGGAACATTCAGAATAATGCCGATGCCAACGAATCGGCAGGACAACAGGACCGTGTTAAGGACACTGCTTCGAGAACTGTCCCGTCACCCGTCGCCACCCGAGACTCGTCAGGCCGGTCGGAACGTGTAAGGGTTCCTGAATCCCCTGTTTCAGACCGGACATCGTCATATGCAGGCGGAGACAGATTTCCGTCAACACCGTCAGAAGAGCGGAGGGGCCAGGACTGGGAGGGGAAGGATTCGCGTGGCGACAACGGGCAACGTGGCGGCGGGAACAGGGGCGGTCGTTGATAAAAGTAGAAGCGCATAGGTAATAAAAATAAAAATTTCAAAAATTTGAAATTTTTAACAAAGGAGTATGGCATATGAATAAGACATTGCTGAGGAAGAATTTTATTAAGAGATTGTTGCTGGGTGTGATCGTCGCTTTATCTTTGATTGTTGTTTGCGGCGGATGTTGTCATGGTGGCGGTCGCGGAGGCGGCGGACATCATGGGCGCTAGCCCTTTCAGATTAAAAAAAGTTGAACATTCAACATTCAACTTTGAACATCGAACATCGAATTAAAACCGAATTCATTCGAAGTTGGAAGTTCGATGTTCAGTGTTCGATGTTCAAATTATCAAAAGTTGCGACCTCTGGCCGCCCAATTCACATAAGGAATCACAGGATTTCAAAATAGCGCCTGAGGTTTTGCAGACCTATCTTTGAGCCGGTCCTGCAGTCCTCCATGCCCTCGAACTCTATTGATATGAAACCGTCGTATCCGGAGTTCTTGATGATCTTGACCACTGACGGAATGTCGATGTCGCCCTGTCCGACGATTGAGCCGCGGAGGAAATATCCGGCCTTGGACTTGAACCAGCCGTCTCCGAGATCGCTCTGCGGCGGCCTGCGGTAGAAGTCCTTGAAGTGAACCATGGACGCAAGTCCGATGTTGTTCATTACGGCGGAGACGGGATCCTCGTCGGCGCAGAGGAAGTTTCCTATGTCCACGGTGGTGCGGAAATTTTCGCGGTCGACGGCGAGGACAAGGCGCTGGACGCGCTCGCTCCCCTGCACGTGATAGCCGTGGTTCTCGACACTTGTGACGATGCCGTATTTTTCTGCGTAATCGGCGACAGTGCGGCAGGCTTCGACAAGTTTCGGCAGATCCTTTTCGAAATTTGCGACAGTCGCATCGGCGGGAGGCCTGGAGCCTGCATCATGGCGCATCCTCTTCACTCCGAGTGCTGCGGCAATATCAACTTCTGATTTTACCCTTTTTATCTCTTTCTGAAAGGCATCCTCGGTCTCGGTGATGAAATTGGCGCCGATGGTGTAGCTGGAAAGAGCTATCCCGCAATCAGCCGCCTTCTTCACAATCGCCTTGACCAGGGCGTCGTCACCTGCAAGGACAAGCTTGCCCGGGGAGAGTTCCATGTGCTCGCCGCCGTTCTCCGATATCCACATGATGGCGCCGAGTATGTCCATCTCTCCTGCGTTCATCGCCTTTGAAAGGCTGTAGCTGCTAAGTCCGATCTTAAACATTTTATTCTCCCAATATGCTTTAATTGTTTAGAGGCAGATTAGAGGCCTATTTGTTCAGCCATGCCTTGCGGGCGTTGGCAACGAACGCCTTGCAGAGTTCTGAATCCCGTCCGCCTTCGGAATTCTTGAGTCCGCTGTTCGCGTCGACACCGTAAGGCTTGACCGTCCTGATCGCCTCTTCCACGTTTGAAGGATTTAGCCCTCCCGCAAGAATCACCGGAAGCGGGGAGGTCCTTACGATTCGGGAGCTCAAAGCCCAGTCGTGGATCTGTCCTGTCCCCCCGACCTGCCCCGTCGTCATGTTATAGCTGTCGAGAAGGACCGCGTCGATAAACGGGTAATATGCCTCCAGCGAGGGTACCATCTCTCCTTTTATGATGTGGACAGCAAAAATGATCTTGCCGTTTTCCGGAAGGGAGTCACAGATTTTCCTGACGTCCTCCGAGGAATTGCCGCCATGCAGCTGAAGTGTCGTCACCCCGGTTTTCTTTACAATGTCCAGTATTGACGCAGCATCTACAAGGTGTGTGACGATCACAGGTGTTATGAATGGAGGAAGCAGACCTGCAAGCCGCGATGCGGTGCTCGGAAGAATGAAATCCGAAGAAGTGTGAAGCTGACCGACAAGCAAACCCGCCGCATCGGCACCGGACTTGACGACAATCTCGACATCGGCGTCAGTTTTTATCCCGCAGATCTTTATTCGCATGGTGCTACCTTTCAGACCCGTATGGTGCTAATATAACATACCCAAGAGTAGCGCGGGTCTATCTGACCCGCGTTTCTCGGGTCAGATAGACCCGAGTTACTTATGAGGCGATGATGTTTCTGCCTCCCAGCAGGCGGCTATTCCGAGAAGGGTGAGGGCTTTGCCGCCGAACTTAAGGCCTTTCATGTTTTCCATGAAGAATCCGGCATCCCCGCCGGTTGCGGTTACCATACATTTCTTAACATTCATTTCAATCTTGATCCGGCTTATGATTTCCTTCACCGAGCCCAGAACTGCGAGGTCGGTTCCGCTGAGAATTGCGTCTTTTGTGTTTCTGCCGAGAGCCTTAGGCTTTTTTTCTGACAGGGCTACAAGCGGAAGCTGGGCGGTAAAGTCATTCAGGCATTTCCGCAGAAGCATCCTTCCTGGAAGAATCGCCCCCCCGAGGAATTCCCTTTTCCCGTTCACGGCGTCAACGGTGACCGCCGTTCCGAAGTCAATCACTATTGCGGGGAGTTTTGCGGATTTCGCAACTGCTGCGATGTTCGCAATCCTGTCCGCACCCAGGGTGGAGGAATCTACTTTTTTGAGGCTCACGGGAAGTTTTGCGGAAGGACCGACCCAGAAAACGTTTTTCCCGGGAAGTGCTTTTTTAGCGGCGGGCACGACCGTTGACACGGCAATAGGCAGTCCGGAGGAAAGCTCCGGAATCCTTTTGTGATTTTTCATGAATTCGGCAGTCGGGACATATTTGACATCGCGAATCTCCCCACCGGAATAAATTCCGTACTGCGTGTTAGTGTTGCCGATATTGATTACTAGAATCTTCATGGTTTCAGCTTTCAGTAAAACCTTTAATTAACCACAGAGACACAAAGGCACAGAGAGTTAAAGTACTAATCTTTTTATACCCTTTTTAATAATAGGGGAATTGAAGTTAATCAATAGCCCGACACGGATATTTGTCAATTTCATATAAGTTAAAATCTGAGCGTCAAACACCGGATTCATATCGTCAACCGCCTTTATCTCAACAATTACTTTTTCTCCGACAAGCAAATCTAGACGGAATCCGGCATCAAATCTTATGTTATCATATACAATTGGAACATTAACCTGCCGTTTTACTTTTAATCCGGATTTTTGCAGTTCATGACACAGGCATATTTCATATACAGATTCGAGAAGCCCAGGTCCCAATGCCTTATGAACCTTAAATGCCCCATCGATGATAGTTTGAGAAATTGCATTTATTTCATCAGGAATTGGAGCGTATTCATTTCCCATTATAAAAACACCTCTGTGTCTCCGTGTCTCTGTGGTTGAAAATCTAGTTGTTCCTGTATCTCCACGACAGTACGATGTCTACGGAAACCAGTATTGAGTTCATAATATATAGGATAATGACATAATCAAGGCTGTTAAGCACCTTGTGGATGACTCCGGAGACATAGCCGGTGAGGACTATGCATAGGAACCACATGCTTTTGCCCCTGGCAACTTTCGTCTTCCATATTCTCCATATCGAAAAGGGCCAGGCCGCCCCGAAGCATATGAGCATTAATGCTTCAAATATCGACCAATGGTTTTCCACTATTGATTCTCCTGTTTTTCCGTTTTCTGCTCCACAGGCTTTTCCGGAACCGGGGCTTCGGCCTTCTCGCTTATCTTCTTAATCGCCGACTCCAGATCGTGATTCATCTTCTGAATGTCGCTTCTGATTTTGTCCTTCTCGTTGCGGGACTTTTCAAGTTCCTTGAGCATGTTCAGTTTTTCCTCCGCGAACTTGTTCCTGAGTTCAAGGATTTCGGCGGATTTCGCAGTATCGGAATCCTTTTTCGCCCTTGCGATCGCCTCCTCGAATTCCTTCGACTGCTTTTCAAGCCCCAGCTCAAGCGCCGAAATCTGCTTTTCCCTGCTTGTAAGGTCAATGACATTCGACTTGATCTGCTCCCTGGCCGATTTCAGGTCTGCAAGGTACGAAATGCCGTCCGCCTGGAGTTTCCTGTTTTCGCGATAGGATGTTTCTATCTTCTGGTAGGCGAACACCCCGACCAATATGATTGCGACAATAAGGAGGAGGACAAGTGCGAACCAGCGCCTGGCCCTGGCTGAATTTTCAGCGTTGAGTTTTTCCACCTCTTCAATCCTGCGGCTCATCTCCATGAGCGTCTTCTTGATGGTCTCGCCCATTTCGGTGACGGATTTCCTGAGGACCATGGCCGATGGATCCGTTTCTTCCGGGGGAATTTCACCCTCTTCCATGTGCATCTGTTCGGATACTACGCCATGGACGGGATGCCTCTTTGCAAGTTCCTCCTCGATGTCGAAAGAGGAGAGCTCCTTGTTTCTCAGCTCGGAAATCTCCTTCAGGACATTCACCGAGGCGTCGGTGTAGACTTTCCGCTTGCCCTGGGTTTTATATTCAATATAGGCGGAGTATCTGACGAGCCAGTCGGTAATCGTGGTCCTCGGCACATTCAGGACTTCCGCTAGTTCTATCACAGTGTATTTTTTAATGTCGCTCATTTCTTCTTTTCCCTTTTCAGAATTTCCCTGATCCTTCCAATGTCGTCTTTTATCTGCTCCTTCAGTATTTCAACCGAGGGGAAACAGCGTTCAGCCCTTAGATATTCAATGAACTCTATCTCGAGATTCCGTCCGTAGATCGACCCGTTGAAACCGTCCATTATATGGGCCTCAATGAGCAGCTTGTCCGGATCCTTGTGCTTGAATGTGGGGGCGGTCCCGACAGAAACGGCGGACGGATGCCTGACGCCGTTGAGAACCGCATAACCGGCGTACACGCCCTTCGGCGGGATTATGCCGTGCGACACGGAAAGGTTGGCGGTCGGACAGGCAAGAACACTTGTGCCTATGCTTTCCCCGTGTTCGACTTTTCCGGTGAGGCTGTAGGGCCTTCCCAGCATCTGTCTTGCAGTTTCCAGCAGCCCCCCGGTGACAGCCCTCCTGATCGCCGTACTGCTGACCGGGTGGCCTTTGAGGAAAAGCTCTTCAACGGCTGAAAACCTTATATTCTCCTTTTTGGAGAAACTGTCAAGCGTATTTATATTTCCCTTTCCCCCGGCTCCGAAGCGCCATTTCGCACCTACGCAGATCCCGCAGAGCTTCACGTCCGGGGAATATAGGCAGTCTTTGAGGAAGGTCTCTGCGTCAGAGTCGGCAAACTCCCTGGTGAACGGGAATGTAATGACGGTTTTTATCCCCAGTGAGTTTATCAGTTCGATTTTCTTTTCCTGCGAAACAAGCAGGAGAAGCGGCTCATTCGGAAACAATACCTGCCTGGGGTGCGGATAGAATGTCAGGACCGCCGGAACCGAGTCGGTCTCACGGGCTATCTTGACGAGTTCCCCGAGGAGGAGCTGATGCCCGGTGTGGACTCCGTCAAAAACCCCGATGGCGACGGAAACCCGCCTTATCCCGTGCTGTGAGAGGGATTCAATCGAAGAGACATTTGTGAAGTTTTTTACAAGATCCATAGTTTTGACCTAAGACAGCCAATTTGAACATTGAACATCCAACATTCAACTTTGAACATCGAATTTAAAAATAAAATCATTTGAAGTTGGAAGTTCGATGTTGAGTGTTCGATGTTGATCTCTTACCTTTCAAAATACGTGTATCCGCGGAGGCCGCTGTCAAAGGCCTCCATGATGATCCTTCTTTCCTCGGGAGTGATCCTGCCCGTCTGCACGGCCTGTTCGGCTTTTTCCCTGAATAGTGCGGAAATAGCCTTGGGATCGTATTCCACGTAGGAAAGGACGTCGGCTACGGAATCGCCCTCGAGTTCACGGACAAACTCATAGCCTCCGTTGTCGTTGAGCCTTATGCTGACGACATTTGTATCGCCGAGGAGATTATGGAGGTCGCCGAGTGTCTCCTGATACGCACCGACCAGGAAAACGCCGAGATAATATTCCTCGTCGGCCTTCAGGTCGTGGAGCGGAAGTGTTTTCCTTACGTCATGGAGGTCGATGAACTGGTCTATCTTGCCGTCGCAGTCGCAGGTGATGTCGGCGATGATGGCCTCCCTCAGCGGGGGTTCATTGAGCCTGTGCACCGGCATGATCGGGAAAAGGTGGTTGATCGCCCATGAGTCCGGAATAGATTGGAAGACACTGAAATTCCCGTAATAGATGTCGGCCAGTGTCGCCTCGATCCCTTCAAACTCGTCGGGGATGTACTTGAGTTTCCCGACATCCTTCGAGATGTTCACGACAACATGCCAGAATATTTTCTCGGCTACGGATCTTTCCCTGAGCGAGATGTCACCGTTCTTGAAGAGCTGCCTTATTTCATCCCTGTAATAGACTGCGTCGTTGTAGCATTCCTGGATGTTCTTTGAATTCAGGGATTTTGCTACTTCAAGGAGATTGTTTATCATCCCGTTGGTGTTTTCCGGAAGCTTTTCCGGAATGGGACATGCCTCAAACCTGCTTACGTCAAGTATGTTGAAGATGAGCACGGAATAATATGCGACAGTCGCACGTCCCGACTCGGTGATGATCACCGGATGCGGGATGTTTTTCTCATTGAGCGTAGTCATGATGACTTCAATGATGTCTGCACAGTATTCATCGAGGGTGTAGTTCCTGCTGCTCGGGAAATTTGTGTGCGAACCGTCGTAGTCGACGGCAAGGCCGCCGCCGAGGTCGAGATATCCCATCTGTGCGCCTTCCTCGACAAGTCCGGTATAGACCCTGCATGCTTCGACGACTGCTGCCCTTATGTCGCGGATGTTCGGAATCTGGGAGCCCAGGTGGTAATGGAGGAGTTGGAGGCAGTCGAGCATGTTCTTTTCGCGTAGGAGGTCTATTATGTCAATGAGCTCGCTGGTGTTGAGGCCGAAGACGCTGCGATCGCCTCCCGAGTCGGTCCAGTGTCCGCCCGCCCGCGATGAGAGCTTGATCCTTACGCCGATAAGCGGTTTTACGTTGAGTTTTTCAGCCCTCTCCAGTATCAAAGGGAGTTCACTGGGCATTTCCAGCACGAAGAAGCACTGCATCCCCATTTTCCTCGCATAAAGGCCGAGGTCCACGAACTCCTCATCCTTGTAACCGTTGCAGATGATGCAGGATTCGAGATCCTTTATCATTGATATGGCCGCCAGAAGCTCGGCCTTGCTGCCGGCCTCAAGCCCGTGATGATATTTTGACCCGAACATGGTGAGTTCCTCAAGCACCTGTTGCTGCTGGTTGACCTTGATGGGATAAACTCCCCTGAAAGAACCTTTGTAGTCGAATTTCGAGATTGCAGCCCTGAATGTTTCGTGGAGATATGTTATCTGCGAATCGAGAATATTCCCTAGCCTGAGCAGGACCGGCATGCCCATGCCTCTCGCCTTCAACCCATTGATGATTTCCGGAATGCTTATGACGGTTCCCTTGTTGGAGCCCATCGGCGTTATTACGACTTCGCCGTTGTCTGAAATGTTGAAATATCCGG
>JBAZRS010000134.1:7840-10840 GCA_041662825.1 Victivallales bacterium
ATTTATCCAGATAATCTTTTTTTATCACGTGCCGCTGCTCTTTAGTTTACATAATTTTGAATTCCCTCAATATATTCAAATTGCCGGCACTTTCAACGGCGATAGAATCAGAGTCATGTTTAAAACACAAGAATATTTTGGTATCGCATCCGCAAGGATTATATTAGGGAAATTAGATTTACGGGGAAAACAAAATGTACAGGTTTAATTTCATTGTCATTCTTCTTTCCATCCATCTCCTGTCAGGATGCGCATGCATCTGCAATGTACAGGAGAAATCTGCCGACGGGAACCCTGCGGTAAATTCGGGAAAAGCACCCGGCGATTTTAATGTCAATGAATGCGTCATAAAAGAGCCTGCCGACAAACTTGACGAGAACACGCTTGCATTCCTCGGAACCAGGGTCTTCGCCTATGACTGCGCGATCCCTAAGGGAATGGGATGCATCACATGGAGCGAGACGACGGTCGAATCCAAAACTGTACTTTTCGCGTCGGAATACATTTTTTCCGCAAACAAGGGCGACAAGACGGACTGTCCGGTGATGCCCGCAGTCCTCCTCCGGTATGATCCGGACATAATAACCGGAAGCGAAACTGCAAAAGGAGTGATCGACATGTCATGGAATTCAGTGGAACTGCTCGGCAAGAATAAAATGCTGATGGACGATTATCCCTTAAAGAAGGTCTTGATCTTGTCAGAAGGGAAATGCATGGATTTCCCGATAAAATGTGAAGTCGGTAAAATATACAGGGTTTACGGACTTGACGCTGAGACCGGCAAAGGGAAAAAAGTGTGCATATCCGTATATTGCGCATTTTTCCCGAATGATGCTTTCAGTTTTCCTTCCGGCAGTGGCTATTTTGAAAACTACGGTCAGTTCAGCCAGGTCCTTTCCCGTGACGCCGTGGAAACAATCACCAAAGCAATGGCGCAGTTGAAAAAAGGATCCGCGACCTCGAACTGACAGGAGATTTGAAGTAGCTCCCTCAGGTTTTTCTTCATTCATTTTTTTGTTTTTTCCCCGCCCGTTTGGGCTTTCCATGTGAAAGCAGTTCCTTTAGCATCTTGCGTATCTCGAGCGTGTTCGGGCATTTCCCTTCGCAGACGCCGCACTCGTTGCATTTCAATGCGCTCTTCTCTTCAGGCACTTTCCTGATTGCATCCGCAGCCCATGCACCGAGACCGAAGCACTTCCAGTTCCGGTAAATGTCCATGTATCTCGGTATGTCGACGCCCTGCGCGCAGGGCATGCAGTAACGGCAACCCGTGCAGAAACGGTCGCCCAATGTCGCACGAAGACGGTCAAGGCCTTCGCACATGGAGCCGAAGTCGCAGGAGCCGGGTTCAAATTCTTTCACCGTCTTTACGTTCTGCAGGAGCTGTTCGGTCCGGTTCATTCCGGAGCAGGCTGTGCTGACATTCGGATTCGAGAGCACGAAACGGAGGGCCATCTCCGTGGTCGGCAGATCCATTTTCAGGGCCTCCTTGAGGCGGTCGGATTCGAACGAGAGCAGGCCACTCGCCACAGGGCACATGGCGACAACGCCCACACCCAGTTCGCCGGCACGCTTGATCGTGGGCTCATATGCCCGGTTGATCATATTGTAGGGAACGGTGAGACTGTCAAATATACCTGTCTCTATGCACTTGATGAAATTTTCAGGAGTGTCGTGTCCGGTGAATCCGACATGCTGAATCAGTCCCTGATTCTGCGCCTCGCGTATCGCGTCCAGGACGCCGCCGCGCTTGAGGAGGTGCGGCATCATGCCCCAGGAGAACCAGCCTACCTGGAAGAACTTGAAATGGGTAAGTCCCAGGATGTCCAGCTGCTTGTCAATCTCCTTGCGGAAGCGGAAGGTTGTCTGATCCGGACCGATCCCTTCCTTGCCGGAGATGATGACGCCCGGGGTCTTGCCAACCAGTCCGGGCGCTGTCCGGTGCTGGCAGGTTCCGCCAAGGTAGTAGCGGGTGGTCTCAAAATAGTTCACGCCAAGATCTATCGCCTGCGATATCAGCTTGGTGTTATATTCCTGGTCGTCCGCAAGCCGCATGCAGCCGAAAGACAGGGAAGATATTGACAAACCGGTCTTTCCGAAAGGCCTGTACCGCATGGTCTCGTCTTTACGTATCAAAGGTTCATTATAGGATGTAGGCGCTACGCTCATTTTTATTTCCTCTTGTTCCAGTTCATGTATGTTTTCAGAAGACAGTATTTATGATTTTCATCACTCCGGGAAAGTAATCCATGGAGGTTTAAGAATCAAGAAGCGCAGAATATTATGGGAGTTTAAAACTGTTTTTCAGAAATCAGATTCACCGCTGATTGCAATTTCGGGATGCCGGAATCATCAGCCAACTGTTTCAGTATATTCAAACCAAGACGTTCAAAATTCTGCAGACGCGCTTGTCGGCGCCCATTGCCAAATCCTTTATTATCTTCTTCCTTGAAGAACCCTAAATGTGATGTACTTTTAGTTCATATTGATTCATAATTGCATCAAGAAGGATTTTGACAGATGAGTACGTTGACCATACATGCCCTTGATCCCGCGACCGAAAGACGAATCCGTGTAAAAGCGCGGAAGGAAAAAAAGAGCCTTAACCAGCTCCTAAAGGAATTGCTTTCGGGAGCTGTCGGTGTTTCCAACTCTTCCCGTCCCGAAGATCACCGTGCGGAATTCCAGGAATTTTCCGGCATATGGTCGGATAAGGAGCTGGACGAATTCAACAAGGCCATATCCGACCTGGAACGTGTAGATGAGAAGGACTGGCAATGAAAGCGGTTCTGCTTGACACAAATGCATTTTCCGCCCTTTTCCGGGGCGATGATGAAGTTTTGAAAGCAATATCGAGGGCGGATCATGTTTTTGCGTCTGTCATCGTCATAGGTGAACTCGAGGCCGGTTTCCGTGGCGGGACGCGCTATAGGGCAAATATTGAAATACTTGAGAGGTTTCTTCTAAGACCTACTGTTGAAACACTGGAAGTTACACGTG
>JBAZRS010000135.1:0-10739 GCA_041662825.1 Victivallales bacterium
CGGCAATAGTTAGCAATCCGGTACGTCCGCTTGAACCGGTATTTGCTGCTACGCTATATGAGACCGAACCTGACCCGGTGCCGCTGGCACCTGATGTGATTGTAATCCACGACACACCGCTTGCGGCCGTCCATGCGCAACCCGGAGTGGTTGAAACCGACACAGTGCCGGTGCGGGCGCTGGAGGTAATAGATGAACTCGTAGGTGTGAGAGTGTAAACGCAAGTGACAGCCGAAGCGCCCTGGCTTACTGTGAATGTCTGTCCGGCAATCGTCACTGTTCCTGTCCTGGCGGAGGTGGCTGTGTTGGCGGCTATGCTATATGCGACTGTCCCGGATCCTGTACCGCTGGCGCCGGAAGTGACCGTGATCCACGGAACGCCGCTGACGGCCGTCCATGCGCATTCCGCAGTGGTTGTAACTGCAACGCTACCGGTGCGGGCGCTGGAATTGGTGGACAGGCTCGTAGGAGAGATAGAGTAAACACACACCACTCCCGGAGCCGCCTGGTTCACTATGAATGACTGTCCGGCAATCGTCATTGTGCCTGAACGGACAGTCGTGCCGGTGTTGGCGGCAACACTGTATGCGACCGTCCCCGACCCGTTTCCGCTGGCACCTGATGTGACCGTGATCCATGGAACGCCGCTGACGGCCGTCCATGCGCAACCCGGAGTTGTTCCAACCGCTACCGTACTGCTGCTGGCCCCTGAACCCAGAGTTGCATTGGCGGGTGTAATCGTATAGGCGCAACCTGAACCGCCACCGCTTCCGGTGACTGTTATATTGATGGTGCCCAGATTGGAATCGGTTGAACCATCCCAGGCGGCATATGTTAAAGTATCGCTGCCGGCATATCCGGCATCAGGGAAGTAGGTGATAACCGTGCCACTCAGTCCGGCCGTACCGTTGGATGGTTGCGATACCACCCTGAGTGTCAATGTATTGTTATTGGCGTCGCTCGCCTGCAATGGGATGGCGACGGCTTTTCCGACAGTTGTCGAAGCGGTGAGGTTTCTTACGACTGCCGGGGTGTTAGAGCTGGAGCTTTCGCTGTTCGGCCCGTTATGGCAGTTGTAACACCCGATCTGGAATCCGCGCCAGAAGACTTTAGTTCCAAAGGCGTTCAGAGTGCGGTCTGTCCGCGCCCTTGAAAGAACGGTACCCCTGTAGTCGGTCCCGTGACAGACTCTGCAGGACGAACCGGCATTATCCTGATGGCCGCTCACCCAGGTCTGACCCATGGGATGCAGACCGTGGGGTCCTCCGCTTACCGTGTTTGGCGTTGTTCCATGGCACGACTGGCATTCGGCAATTGGCCCTATATAACCCTGCTGCTGTTTGGAGATAATATTGTCATTCTCGTCAATCGACGGGAATTCGGCATGTGTCGAATTGTGGCAGGCCTGGCAGTACAATCCGCCATGACCCCTGGAAAACCTGTAGAGGGACAAGCCTGCAGCCGGAGAGTTCGGAGTCGTCGCAAATCTCTGATTCGATACCGTCCGCATCACATTGCCCGAAGAAAAGACGGTCTCATAGCGGATTTGACCGGCGTTGGCAACTGCGTCACCGGTATGGCAGGCCTGGCAGGTCGGCTCATCCAGCCAGCCCGTACGGGTAGCCGATCCGACAAGGCTCATTGAACCATGGCAGTCCTGGCACTGAATCGCAAGCTGGCCGTTTGCAGCCACAGCACGACCCATGACCCCGCGCAGACACTTTGTCGCTTTGCCAGGGTGACAGTAGTAGCAGCTTGTCCTGTTATCGTTGGAGTCGAGTAGCATGCCGTTTGCCGGATCATTTACTTTTCCATGCAGGGTGTGTATCGCACTCGTTAGTGCTGGGATGCCCGGCTGTCCGCTTCCTGGCAACGCCTCGGAGATATGGCAGCTTGCGCACAGGATCGGTTTGTTGTTTGCAATAACGGTCGCATATAATCCAGCCGGATCGAAGTTGGCGTTGGCCAGGGCGGTAGCGAAAACAGGGGTGCCCAACTGCCGGTCGTCATGAAGGCGCAGGACGTTTAAGCGGAAATCGCGTTCTACTTCCGGAATATTCACCCAGCCGTCTGCGGGCTGAGCGCTTCCCGAGGAGCCGGAACCGTGACAGGCCTGGCAGTTGATCTCAGTTGAAATCGGCAATACAATATCCCTTGTGGCGATTGTCGTAGTGCCGTTTTTCGCCGTCAGTCTCATTAACGGATAGTTATTGATGTTTCCGGCCTCGTCTGTGGCTGTGATTGGAATGCCGTACGCCGCCTTCCAGTCAAAAGCCGCCTCGTATGACATTGCCTGTGGAACATTGCCGGCACCGGGCATGGAGTAGGAGTTAGGACCGGGCACAGGCAGACCCACATCGGGTTGCAACTGAACACCGAACAGAGGTTGCACATAATCCCAGAAATTGGTCTTGCCGACAGATGTCTTGTTGATTGAACCGGTCGGATCTGCAATTGCCTGATAGGTTACGCTCACACCGCTCTGGTTGGTGATTAGATGACCGGTCGAATCAATCACCTGCGCATTTATGGTGTTGTAGGGCGGGAGAATGCAGAGCACCGAATAATCCCCGTCCGCGCAGTGCATCCCGAGGTTGTTCCAGCCCAAGACGCTTCCGGTGCTGGTCTGGGCTTGTGAAGTAAACGCTAAGATTGCCATGACAAAAGAGCAAATGAAGATTTGCCAGAATTTCAATCCGTTCGCCCTCGATTTCCCCCCTGATTTGGACTTCATGACACATTCCTCCCTTTTATTTCCATATAACCCCTGTAAAAAAACATATAGGCGGCAAAAAATAATTTATCATAAATCCACTAAAATAATAAGGTACAAGACTCTTTCCCGCAATGGGGGAAAACCCTACCTTGATATGGGGGAAAACCCTACCTTGGCATGGGGAGTTTTTCCCGTTTGCCGCTTTACGGAGTTGCCTGAACGGCGGCAGATGGAGCGCTTACCCCAACCGCATTCTTTGCCGTCACCGTGAATGTGTACGTGGTTCCGTGCGCCAGTCCGGTCACAATTATCGGACTTGCGCTTCTTGTGGTTTTAATGTCGCCGGGTGTGCTTGTGACAGTATAGCCTGTAATCGGGCTGCCGCCGTTAGATGCGGGAACGCTGAAAGGAACTGTGACCCTGAGAGAACCGGTTACAGGGATTCCAATTGTCGGCGCATCGGGAACTGTTGCGGGGATCACAACCGGGGACAATGATGACGCGGGCCCGTTTCCAATCGGATTAGTCGCCACAACCTTGAAGCGATAGGCTGTTCCATTTTTAAGTCCTGCAACTTCTATCGGACTCGCAGTGCCGGTCGCACTGAATCCTGCCGGGCTGGACGTCACCGTGTATAAGGAGATGGCCGCGCCACCGTCCGATATTGGCGCTTTGAAACTGACAGTCGCCTTCATGTTCCCTCTTGCAGCAGTTACGGCGGTGGGGGCACCGGGTATAAGGGCTTTCGGTTTTGTGGCTACAGAATCGCCTGACGGAAGACTTTCCCCGACCTCATTCTTCGCAGTTACGTTGAATTGATATGGCACATCATATGTAAGTCCGGTTATTATAATCGGGCTGGACATTCCAGTTTTCACAATGCCTCCCGTAACGGATCTTACCGTATAACCGGTGATCGGCCTGCCTCCATTCGAAGCGGGAACAGTGAATGGGATAGTGATCTTGAGTACACCGGCTATCGGGGTTCCAATTGTCGGCGCATCAGGAACTGTTGTGGGAATCACAGCCTGAGACCATGCCGCAAGTCCGGTTCCAACCGCATTTTTCGCCTTAACTGCGAAACGATAGGAGATTCCGTTTTTAAGTCCGGTCACCTCTATCGGGCTTCCAATACCGGTCGCAGTGAAACCTGACGGGCTGGATGTCACGGTATACAATGTGATTGGTTCACCGCCGTCAGATATGGGCGGTTTGAAACTGACAGTCGCCTTCATGTTTCCCCTTGCAGCAGTTACGGCGGTAGGGGCGCCGGGAACGCGGGGTTTGGCTACTTTGACGCTGACGGTACCCAAATTGGAGTTGGTTGAACCGTCCCATGCGGCATATGTCACAGTATCGGTGCCGGCAAATTCGGGATCGGCAAAGTATGTGAGGACAGCGCCGCTCAGTCCGGCCGTACCGTTGGCCGGCTGTGAGACTATCCTGAAAGTCAGGGGATTGCCGTTGGCATCGCTGCCCAGCAAAGAAACTGCCGCCGATTTTCCTGAAGTCGTCGCTGCGGTAAGGTTTTTTACAGCCGGCGGTGTGTTGGATGTGGCATTTTCACTGTTCGGGCCGTTGTGACAGTTGTAGCAACCTATCTGGAATCCGCGCCAGAATACCTTGGATCCAAAAGCGCTAAGAGTGCGGTTTGTGCGTGACCTCGACAGAACAGTTCCCCTGTAGTCGGTGCCATGGCATTCTTGACATGATGATCCCGCATTCTCTTGGTGGTCGTCAACCCAGCTCTGACCGATCGGATGTAGGCCGTGAGGCCCGCCGCTGACTGTGTTTGGCGTAGTTCCATGGCACGATTTACATTCGGCTATCGGACCAATGTAACCCTGCTGCTGCTTGCTGGCTATGTTGTCATTGTCATCGATGGACGGGAATTCGGCATGCGTCGAATTATGGCAGGCCTGGCAGTACAGTCCGCCGTGCCCTATTGAGAATCTGTACAGGGAATATCCGGCTGCAGGGACATCTGCATTCGTTGCAAACCTCTGATTTGTCGTCGTGCGCATTGTGCTTCCTGAAGTAAACACGTTTTCATAGCGTATCTGCCCGCTGTTGGCAACGGCGTCACCCGTATGGCAGGCCTGGCAGTTCGGCTCTTGCAGCCAGCCCGTACGCACAGGCGAACCGACCTGGGTCATAGTCCCGTGACAGCTTTGGCACTGGATCGCAAGCTGCCCGTTTGCGGACACGGAACGGCCCATCACTCCGCGCAGACACTTTGTCTTGCTGCCCGGATGGCACCAGTAGCAACCCGTCCTGTTGTCCACCGAATCCAGAGACAAGCCGCTCACAGGGTCGGTCACATTGGCATGCAAGGTGTGTATGGCTCTTGTCAGGGGCGTAATTCCAGCCTGCCCGCTCCCGGGCAACGCCTCGGACAAATGGCAGCCCGCACACAGGATCGGCTTGTTGTCAACATTGACGTTTGCATACAATCCCGCCGGATTGAAGCCTCCGCTGGCCAGCGCGCTTGCATAAGCCGGGGTTCCCAGATGCAGATCGTCATGCAGACGCAGTATGTTCAAACGGAAATCCCGTTCTTCGTCCGGATCGTTGACCCAGCCGGCGGCGGGACGGGCGTTATCGCCAGAGCCGGAAGCGTGGCAGCCCTTGCAGTTTATCTCTGTGGAAACCGGCAGTACTATATCCTTTATTGCGATTGCCGTGCTGCCGTTCTTTCCGGTCAGTCGCATCAACGGGTATGTGTTGGTGTTGCCCGCATCATCCGTGGAGGTGATGGGGATGCCGTAGGCCGCCATCCAGTCGTAGGCCGCCTCATAGGACATCGCCTTCGGAACATTGGCGGCGCCGGGCATTGAAAAAGAATTTGGACCGGGCACCGGCAACCCCGTATCCGGTTGCAGTGAAACTCCGAACAGGCTCTGCTCATAATCCCAAAAGTTGGTCTTCCCTATAGATGTCTTATTGATGGAACCTCTCGGATCCGCAATTGCCTTATAGGTGACACTCACCCCGCCTTGGCCGGTGATAAGTTGACCGGTTGAATCAATGACCTGAGAGTTGATCGTGTTGTATGGAGGAAGCAGGCAGAGCACTGAAAAATCCCCGTCCGCACAGTGCATTCCGAGGTTGTTCCAGCCCAATACGCTTCCGGTATAGGCCCTGGCAGGCATGGCAAGCGCTAAAATGAATGCGATAAGACAGAAAGAGATTTGCCGGCCTTTCAGTATCAATCCGATAATTCCCGCTTTTCCGCTTTCTTTGGACTTCATGGCTCCTCCTGCTGTTTGATCTACATTGTAGAAGCATGAAAAAAATTAAAATAAGAAATTAGCGGAATATATGATATAATTTTTCCCTTATCAATGGGGGAAAACCCTACCTTTTGTTATTTGGAGATTGATTGGGAGATTTAGAGATATTGGGTTTCCAAACTATTAGGCGGCCGAAGCCGCCGCAACTTGGTGTCTGTGTTCAGGTGTCGGGTTTCAGGAAAGGAAAATTTAAATTTCTCCCTATGGGAAAAAGCCCCTGTTTTGGGTTGGGATGCTGGGATCGCCGACCTTCTGGTCGGCTCTTAATAGCAGCCAAGCAGACGCTTGGCGTTCCCAGTCAGGGACATTCGACAAAAACATTTGCTGAATTTTTTGCAAGGGGGCTAATCATTCCAGACACCAGACAGACGACCACTTTGAAATTCCTATCCGTGGAATTAGGCGGCCACCCCAGTCATTCCAGTCATCCGACGGGACAGGTCCGACGGGGCTAGAAGCGCCGCTAATAATTTGAACATCGAACTTCCAACTTCGAATGAATTCAATTTTAATTCGATGTTCGATGTTCAGTGTTGAATGTTGGATGTTCATTTTTGAAATTCCTATACCTGGACTTAACCGGCTTAGCCGGGGCTCTTTATGGAACGCCACCATCTTGGTGGCATTTTCTTTAATGTAGCACAGGCGTCTCGCCTGTCCGCCATCGCAATAGCTAAACTTTGTCGCGAGCTTTGTCCTGAGCTTTGTCGGAAGATTACTCCATGGAAGGAAAAGGGATTCGACGAAGTTCGCGACAAAGCTCAAGACAAAGCTTAGTGGATAAGGAGGATCGGCGCCGGCGGCTACTCTGGCCATTTTCGATTTTCGTTTCAATCCCAATCACCAAATCTCCCAATCACCAAATAATGAAGGGTAGGGTTATTGCCCATTCAAAGGTAGGGTTATTACCCATAACATTATCGGATAGGAAGCCTAATTTTTATGTAGTTTGCTAATATCTTATAAAACAATATCTTAAGGTAAATAGGGGATAATTTAATTTATGATAGGCATATCAAAGCTTTACATGGGGCAGGTAGAGGCCTCCGACGCCTTAAGGTATGGAAGGTCTTCAGCCAGGCTCCCATCGCATCTTCTCCAGTTTTCCAGCGACAAAAAGCCTGTAGTGATATGGAATGTCACAAAAAAATGCAACCTGAGCTGCCGACACTGCTACGCCGCCACATCCGAATCTTCTGAACCGGAACTGACTTTTGAGGAAGGTAAAAAGCTGATAGACGACCTTTCCGCGTTCGGCTGTCCGGTCATACTCTTCTCCGGAGGTGAGCCTCTCATTAGGCCGGATCTGCCTGAACTCGCCGATTACGCGGTTTCCAAAGGGCTTCGCGCGGTCATATCGACAAATGGAACGCTTATTGATCAGAAGGTCGCTGAAAAGCTCAAAAAGATAGGGCTTTCGTATGTTGGGATAAGTCTTGACGGGCTTCGCGACATACATGACCGTTTCCGCGGCCGTCAGGGCGCCTTTGACGATGCGATGAAAGGGATAAGGGCCTGTAAAAATGCCGGGCTCAAGGTCGGCCTCCGTTTTACTGTCTGCCGTGAAAATGTCGGGGAGATTCCGGGAATATTCAAACTTCTCCGCGATGAGGGAATTCCGCGGATCTGCATCTATCATCTGGTCTATACCGGCCGTGGCGCAGAAATTGCACAGGGGGATCTGGATCATAAGGAGGCCCGCACACTGATGGACACTATCGTTGAAGAGACGGGAAAACTCTACGCCTCCGGGCTGAAAACTGAAGTTCTTACTGTGGACAACCACTCTGACGGACCTTATTTGTATAAGAAGATGCTTCGGGAAGGCAATCCCAGGGCATCCAAGGTTTTGGATTTACTCCGCATGAACGCCGGAAACAGCAGCGGGCTTGGCGTGGCGTGTGTCAGCTGGGACGGGAAGGTTTATCCCGACCAGTTCTGGCGGAACAAGATTCTCGGCAATGTCCGGGACAAATCGTTCGGAGAAATTTGGACTGATCCGAAAAACAGTTTCCTGATGAAGCTCAAGGAAAAGAAGAGATATGTCACCGGCCGCTGCGCAAGCTGCTGTTTCCTCGATGTCTGCGGAGGCAATTTCCGGGCCAGGGCGGAAGCCGCAACAGGGGACATATGGGCTCCTGATCCGGCCTGTTACCTAAGTGATGAGGAAATACAGGTTGGGAATTTAGAAAGTGCGTAAGTTCGGAACTGCGTAAGTTCGGAAGTTTTGTTGGAGTTAACAACTTTAGTTGTGTGATTTGTAATACGATCCGTCATAATCTTGTGTTTTTGTGTGTTTTTACAAAATCAATTGTTAAGTTTTTGCGTAGCAAAAAGTTAACAATTATCTTTTTCGTGTAATTCGTGTGTTTCGTGGTATATGCTTTTCTGTGTATTCTGTGTGCTCTGTGGTTAAAAAAAGAGAGGTCCGAGGGGGGATAATGCTGAATTCAAAAGAAAAAATGATGCCGCATCTTCATGCTGTGGCCTGGGAAACTACCAGAAAATGCCCGTTGAACTGCATACACTGCAGGGCTGCGGCGGCTAACAGCCAGCCCGAGGACGAACTCAGTACCGAAGAAGGATTCCGGCTCATTGACGGAATTGCGAATTTCGCAAAACCCATGCTCATACTCACCGGCGGAGAGCCTATGACCCGTCCTGACATCTATGATCTGGCCTCCTATGCCACCGCCAAGGGGCTCAGGGTTGTAATGGCGCCCTGCGGACATCTCCTCACGGCTGAAAGCCTGGAAAAGATCAAGTCCTCCGGCATCAAAGCCCTGAGCATAAGCCTTGACGGCGCCAATGCGTCCACCCACGACGCTTTCCGGGGAAGCCCGGGAGCATTTGAAAAGAGTCTTGCCGGAATACGCTGCGCCAAGGAGGCGCACATGCACTTCCAGATAAATACGACCGTCAGCAGGCTCAACGTGCACCAGCTACCGCAAATCTTGGATCTCGCCGAAAGCATCGGGGCGTCGGCCGTGGATTTCTTTTTTCTCGTGCCTACGGGACGCGGCAAGGAACTGGACGCAGAATTGCTTCCCACTCACGAGTATGAGAAAACCCTCCTCTGGATTGCCGAGGAGCGTTCCAGGCGCAAAATAAGGGTAAAGACAACGTGCGCCCCCCATTTCGCAAGGATTTCGCGAACCGTTGACGACGGCTCATCCCCAGAAGGAGGCTGTCTGGCCGGAGGAGGATTCGTTTTTGTGTCGCACCGGGGAATAATGCAGCCCTGCGGTTTTCTGGACATACCCTGCGGGGATCTGAGGAAAATGGATTTCGACTTCGGTAAAATATATATGGAATCGGAGGTTTTCCGGTCGCTCCGTGATCCGGACCGATACGATGGGAAATGCAGTGTCTGCGAATTCCGCATGCTCTGTGGAGGATGCCGTGCGAGGGCTTATGCGGGCAGCGGGGACATCCTATCTGCGGATCCCACCTGCTCACATGTTCCTCGCGTCCCGGGAAACAGCGTTGAAATCGGTGAATTGACCAGAAATGAGCTGCTCCTGCGCCTGCAGAAGGGAATACCTCTTGAACGCCGCCCCTTTTACACAATGGCGGGCGAACTCGGATTGAATGAGAATCAGGTGATATCGTTTATAATGAATTCTTTTTCACAAGGTGAGGCGAGGAGGGTTGGAGGCATTTTCGACGGCAGAAAAATGGGATATAAGAACACCTTGTGCGCCGCATCCCCCCTGCCGGACAGGGAGGCGGATTTCATACGGTACATAAGGTCACTGCCGGGTGTGACTCACTGCTATGAGCGCGGCTGGCCAGAGGAATTGAAAAAAGGCATTCCCGGGTCACCTGATGATGAAAACTATCTGAAACTCTGGTTCACGTTCGGAGCTCCGGCGGAAACCTTCAAAAGCGAGTTCGGGAAGATCGAGGAAATGAACTGCGGAGGGGTTCTCCTGAACCTTCCGGCACTGAAGATGTTCAAGACCGATGTCATATTCGACTTGAAACAGCTCAAGGAAAACGGGCCTAAACATGGGAACTCCGAAGCCCATAAGTCGGCGAATCATGAAAACCGCGTTTTCACCGAGAATGAAAAGGCCGCCATAAGGCTTCTTCAGGGTAATCTGACGGTGAAGAGGGATTTCTATGCGGAGCCGGCCAGCCGTCTCGGAATAAGTGTCGACGAGCTTCTCGAAATGCTGCGAAACTGGCAGGACTGCGGCATCATGAAAAGGATCGGTCTGCTTCTCAATCACCTGAGCATCGGTTTCAAGGCGAACGGAATGTGCGTGTGGAAGGTCTCTGAAGAAATGATAGAGGAGAAAGGACGCATCCTGGCTGGATATCCCGCAATAACCCATTGCTATCAGAGGGTTATGGATGACAGGTTCCCGTTCAACCTATACGCCATGACCCATGCCGGCAACTGGAAAGACCTGTACTCCGTATTTAGTAGCATTTCCAAGGAAAACAGTCTTGAAGGAGGTCAGCTTTTCTGTTCTATTAAGGAAATAAAGAAAACCAGTATGAACTATTTTATTTGAAACAAATAAAATAACTAAAAAATTAGGTGCCATCAATTTCAGCGCCTCTTATTTTTTTCGATGTTCAATGTTGATTGTTCAGTGTTCGATGTTCAATTAATTAAAAAAAATGGGGGATTCAGGGTGTTTTTCACTATTATCCTGTTTGGCGCGACTGTCCTTTTCCTCCTTGCGGGCGCCATCCCCTGCCCGGGCGGAGACGCCGCC
>JBAZRS010000136.1:0-10725 GCA_041662825.1 Victivallales bacterium
AAGTTGAGCTGCCTTTCCTGCAGGTGCTTTTCCCGGAACTGCCGATAGTGCCCGTCATATGCGGCCATGCGGATCTTGAAATTGCCGGAGACATTTCTGAAGTGCTGTATCCGTTCATGAACAGTGAGACACTCTGGGTGACCAGCTCCGACTTCACACATTTCGGCCGACAGTTCGGGTACATGCCTTTCACAAAGGATATTCCCGACAAGCTGAGGGAGCTGGACACCGGGGCGGTGGAAAAAATCATCAGCCTGGACTGCGCGGGGTTTTCCGACTACGTGGATGATACCGGTGCGACTATCTGCGGCGCAAACCCGATAAAGGTCTTCCTTAAAACCATTGAAAAGGCGTCAAGCCTGGCAGATTCGAAGTTCTTCCCCGAACTGACGGGATACACCACCAGCGGCGAACTTACAGGAGATTATTCCCACACCGTAAGCTATGCGGGGATTGTCATTTACGGGAACCTGTAAAATTCGGCGCATGGCGCAAAAATAAATATTAACCGGAACAATTTCCAATGCCTTACACATTCTGCGGCATACCTTTTGACATAATAGCTGGCCTAATAGTGCTGTTCCTGATAATCTGCGGGTTATACATGTTGGACCTAAAGGTCCGCAAAAACAATAAATTGCGCATGGAACAGAGCGAAGAGCGTTACAGGATGATCGCCGACAATACCAGCGACATCCTGGTACAGTTCGGCATGTCCGGGGAGATATGCTACGTTTCCCCGGCCAGCACCCATATGCTGGGCATAGCCCCGGATGAAATGAAGAGCAGGGAAATCAGCGAGTTTATCCACCCGGACGACAAAGCCGTTTTCGACAAGATATATGCCCAGCAGGACGCTTCCCGTCTTCCTCCGGTGACATTCAGATTCAAGAAGAATGACAACGGTTACATATGGATAGAATCAGTAAACAAGGTCCTTTATTCGCAACAGGACGGGCTCAAGGTCCGGCAGATAATCTCAAGCTGGCGCGACGTTTCAGAAAGGAAGAAAAATGAAGATGAACTACAGCAGTACAAGCTGCAACTTGAGAAAATGGTGTATGACAGGACGGAAAAGCTGAACCTGGTTAATGAGAGCCTTGTCAAAGAGATAAATGACAAAAAAGACATTGAAATGGCGCTGCAACAGCAGAACACCGTTCTCGAGGCGATAGGATTCTGCTCTGAAATACTTCTCAAGCTTCCGGATTTTGAACCTGCCGTCACCGAGGCGCTTAAACAGCTCGGGAGGTCCGCGGACCTGAGCCTTGTCTACATATGTGAAAACTCGACGGAGGACACTGAAGACATAACAACTTCAATCCGCTATGAATGGTGTGCCGACGGCGTGCCCCCGCATCTCCCCGATCCTGAATTGCAGGATCTTTCATACGGGGAATACGGATTGTCCAGATGGGTGGAACTATTCAGGAAAGGCGACAATATCCATGAGAACATGGGAAGTCTTCCGGAAAATGAGAAGGTTTATTTTTTTAAGCTGGGCATAAGATCGCTGCTCGCCATCCCGATAAGATGCGCGGACAAATGGTGGGGATTCATAGGATTGGCGGAGAACAGGTTCGACAAGGAATGGCGGGAGTCGGAAATCAAAATCCTCAAAAATGCGGCTGACATCATAGGCGCCGCAATTGAACGGCAGATGATGGAGGCGGAATTCAACATGCTTGTGCTTGCCGTCGAACACAGTCCGGCGAGCATCGTCATAACGGATGTAAGGGGAAATATCCAATATGCGAATCCGAAATTCACATTTCTGACAGGCTATGCGTTGAAAGAAGTAATCGGGAAAAACGCCAGTATTCTGAAATCGGGGACACACAGCCCCGAATACTACAGGGAAATGTGGGACGCCATTCTTTCGGGCGGGGAATGGAACGGGGAGTTCCACAACAGGAAGAAAAACGGGGAGCTTTACTGGGAATTCGAGTCCATCTCGCCGATAGTGACCAAGGGGGAGATAACCCATTTCATAGGAATCAAAGAGGATATAACAGAGCGGAAGGAATATGAAAAACATCTGAGGGAGGCGAAGGAAATGGCCGAATCCGCAAATAGGGCGAAAAGCGAATTCCTTGCCAACATGTCCCATGAAATCAGAACCCCGATGAACAGCATCCTGGGAATGGCCGAACTGCTGCAGACGTCAACCCTTTCCCCGGATCACCAGGAATACGCCGCTGCAATATGCAGTTCATCGAAAATGCTTCTCACCCTTATAAACGACATTCTGGACATGTCGAAAATTGAAGCCGGAAAAATTGAACTCCACCACGAGGCTGTGGACATTCTTGAGACTATCGAGGATGTCGCCCATCTCAACTCAATGGCGGCCTCTGAAAAAGGCCTCCGCCTTATCCTGTCTTTTGAACCGGGAACCCCGCGCTATTTAGTCGGAGATGCCGTCAGGATAAGACAGGTCCTCATAAACCTGGCGGGAAATGCCGTTAAGTTCACAGACAGGGGTGAAGTCCTGATAAAAGCCTCCTGTATTGGCAGGAATCTGGAATTCGCCAGTATCCGCATTGATGTAATTGACACCGGATCCGGCATTCCGCAGGAAGCCCATGCCCATATCTTCGAGAAATTCACCCAGCTTGACGCCTCCACCACGAGGCGCTACGGAGGAACCGGGCTCGGACTCCCGATATGCAAGAAGCTCATGGAAATCATGAACGGTGAAATCGGACTGGAAAGTTCCCCCGGAAACGGCTCCGATTTCTACTGCATATTCAATCTTCCTGTCATGCAGTCTCCGCCGACTGAGGAAATCATCGAGACGGCAGAAAGCCTGAGAATTCTGGTGGCCGACAATAACACCGCCAGCCGGAACGCATTGTGCGGCCAGTTTTCACAATGGAGTTTAAAATATGATGAGGTTACAAGCTATGATGCGGTACTTTTAAAAGTCAGGGATTCAATTTCCATGGGGAAACCGTATTCGATCTGCTTTGTCGACCAGGAACTGCCGGGTCTAACCAACGAAGCTACCATAAACTTGGCCGGAGAGATAAACGGGAATACTCAAATAGTGATCACCTCCACATCCGGCATTTTCCCCGACAGCCTCAAGGTTTATGAAAACATGATACTCATGAGGCGCCCGCTGAAAATCTCCTGGCTTCCCGACTTGATCAACGAATCCATTTTGAAACGGAAAAGAAGTGACGCCTGATTGATGATCAAGGCGGGCTTTGCCCGCAACCCAAAAGAAGTCAGAATACAGGAGACAGTAGTCAGAATAAGTTTTAAGTTTCAGATTTTAAGCATAGGATTATTTCCTAGAATCTCATTCTGAATTCTGACTCCTGAATCCTGATTTCCTGAACCGCGAATTTAGATTTTGCATACTCTTAAGACATAAAACTGTGAAATAAAGACACTAAACATGCCGGCAAGCAGATTCCCGTGGCAACGGCTTTGCCTAATCCCTCTCATATGCCCCGATGTCTACGGCTCTGCCTTGCGGGCGTTCAACACCCCTTATGTCTGTTGCACATTTCAGCAGATTAGTGCCGGCATCAATCGCCGGACTTTTGCCCGTAAGATAGAATCCGCGCCTCTTCTCATTCAGGAACAACGGGTCTTTCCCGATTATGTTGCGTCCCGCTTTTCCGCTCAGCTTGCCGTTGAAGACCATATTGAAGTCAAAAACCGTGTCATTTGAATCCTTGATTGTGTTTGCGGGACGGTCATCCAAGGCGCACATGATGTTATTGTAGACTTTCACATCGTTTGAAGACATGATGCAAATTTCACCATCCAGGATTCTAGGATGCTGCGAATTCTGGTAAAGCGTGTTGTTCAGGATGTCCACCCCGTCGCTGTTAAAGACATATACGCCGCGTCCGCCGTTGCAGTAAATGACATTGTTTTCAATCAAGGTGCGACCCGCGTAGCCTTCCTGATTTGAATTGCCCTGCGGATTTCGCAGGTCCCCTATGATTATCCCGTTGCCGCCGGTCATGTTTTTCACGGCGAGGGCAGGAATCATATTGAGATTGTGGTGTATGATGTTGCGCCTGATGATCATCTTGTATCCGGATTTCTCTCCGTCCGAATTCCAGTTCTGGCAATTGGAGATGCCGCTGCTGCCGTAAGGCGAATAGAACGTGTTCTCCCTGATTGTGTTGTCCTCTATGGTCACATAATCGGCGCGCCGTGTGAATATGCCTCCCCCGCAAAAGTTATAGATCTTACAGCGGCTTATCGTTATGTGGTGCGGTTTTTGATTGCCTTTTTCGGCAATCCCTATGCCGTTTCCGGAAGTCTCGGGATTCTTAAAGTTGTCTTTCTGAGAGAGGGCGTATTCCAGTTTTATGTTATCGATGTCCCCGTTCATGCTTAACCCGTCAATGGCGATATACGATGCCCCTTCGATCATGATTGCATTCAAGTTCCTGGACCTTAGTTCCGGCCTGTGCCCCGGAAACGCCCGATAGGTGATCCAGGCGTTCGGCTTACCAGAACGGTTGATGTTGACAATGTTGCAGGACGGCTCATCCCTTTTGTAGACGCCGTCCATGACATAGACGGTGTCGCCGGGTCTCGTCACATCCGCCGCCCTCTGGATATTGCGGAAAGCTTTTTCCGGGCTCAATCCGTTGTTGGCGTCGAACCCGGTCCCGGACACGTAATATTTCACAGGCTCTGCAACAGCCGCCAGCCCGGGATAGGAATCTGCCAGTGCAGACACGTGAATGCCGGACGCGAAAACGGCAATCGCCGCGGCGAATGCGGAAAATTTCATTTTTTTCACCATGACGCCTTCATTTTTGAATCTTCCCCTCCTTGTAAACCGAAACCGGCCTTCCCCTGTCATCCTTGAAAGTGTTCAGATGCTTCAGGCTGGAATCCGTTCCGAAATTCACCCGGAATCCCGGATCATCCATCATGACGACAAGAAAAACATTCTTGTCCTTAAAATGACCGAACGCCGATGGCAGCCCCTTCATATCGTCAGATTTCGCCACCGGCAGGTATTTGCCCTGGACAGGTCTGGAATCCGGATTCCATATGCACCAGCCTTTTTTCACAGGAACATATTTTCCAGAACTGCCTTCATAGGACAGGATGAGGATCTCCGCCTTTGCGTAATATCCGATCCGGATATCGTTTATTTCCGACACTATGACGGGTCTGACGCCCGGAGGGCAGTTTTCCTTCACAAGGGCTGGGATTGCATCCAGATACTTCTTGTCACCTTTGCTTATAAGCCCTTTTCCTGAATTGACTGCGAAGACGATGACGAGGATGACCGTGACTGCAGCTATGTTCTTAAACAGGCCGATCTTTTTCAAATACGGTTCGGCAATCCGTGCGAGTTCAAGGAGCCCTGCACCTGCCGGTATGCAGGCAAATATCGCAATGGCATAAAGATATCTGCCCTGATATGGCACGCCCATGAAAAAAATGAACAGCCGGGTGAACGCCTCAAGGGCGGCAACGACCATGAAAAACCTGAAGCAGGGCGTTTTCCAGACTCTTCTCACCTCTTTGAAGGAAAATAGGAGCAGGATCAGCACCGTCGGATAAATGGCGTTCATCAGCCTTCCAGCTATTATCCCCCAGAGCTTGATGGAAAGAAGCCCCTGCATGTCAGCGGCCCTCCTTTTCCATTATTTCCTTTTCAGACATTGATGTGAACGAACTCAATGCGCCTGATATCCTGTAGTCGACAATGCTCCACCTGGAGGGAGTGTCGGAGAGATATCTTTCCACTGGAACCGTCATCAGGAGGAATCCGGCAAGCACGCAGGTCAACACGCCCGCCCCTTTCTTCATCAGGACAGGAAGCCTCACATTCCTCGCCTGAATGGCCGTTTCAAGCAGCATCCAGATGAAAATGGCGGCTATGAAAAAGGTCCCCTCGCTTCTTGTCATGGCGGCCAGGCCTGCAAAAGCGCCTGAAAAGTACCATTTCCGTGAAACGCCGGGGCAATCCGCGGCGTAAACGGCAAAGGCAAGCGCGGAAAGGATGAGGAAAAGAAACAGGGAGTCCCTCATGACTTCCGTAGAGAGCCTTATAAGATAGGGGTGAGTTGCCACCAGGAAGGCGGAGGCCAGCCCACCCTTGTCCCCGAAAATCTTTTTTGAAACCAGGAAAACAGGAATGAGCATGAGTGTTCCCGCAAGCATCGACAGCAACACCCCGGACGCCTCGGCCCCTATTCCGGAATATTCCCCGAGCGCAAGGAGCGAGACGTACAGCGGCGGCATGCGCGGATTCATGTAGATGGCGTCGTTGATCTTCCCGTGCGCAAGCTTCTCCGCCATGTATATGTAGCCGACTGAATCCTTGTCCAGCCTGTGTTCAATCGCATATCTTGCAGTACGCAGGACAAGCGCAAGGGCGATTATCGCCATGAGCAGGATGAATATTCTATTTTTGAATATTTCAGACGGAGAACACATCGCATTGCCTTTGGATTCTTGTGGGGGGATATTGTAAAAATATCATTAGTCTCTTAAAATTAAATCTTGTGTTTTCAACGCAAGATTTATTCCTGCGAGAAGCACATTCCTTGTTTTCCTCATTTGGTTCCGGCTCTCCCGGGTTGGGGATATGAATAAACGCAAAAGCATTATAAGTCAAATGGCATGGGAATTTAGTCTCTTAAAAGTTAAATATTGTGTTTTCAACGCAAGATTTATTCCTGCGCAAAGCACATTCCTTATTTTCCTCATTTGGTTCCGGCTCTTCCGGGTTGGGGTGATATTAATTCCCTGGCATTCCCCTGAAAAACCGAGAGAAAAACACCTTCTTCCGGAAATTCATCGGATTTTCCCGGATTTCGCACTTTTACCGCTCAAAGCTGAAACAGGAGCATTCTATTGGCGGCAACCGGTGTCTTCCTTGCTGATATTGTAGCGGTGCTGGAAATAGTGTCCGAGATCGTAACATGCCAGGCGTTTGCAGTTGCGGGCGACAAGCATCTTGGATGTCGGACCGGCGGAGAGCAGAAAGCGGGTTTTGGAAGAGTCAAGGTCGGAGAGGACGGCATCGAACTTCTTTTGAATGGATTCAAGACTCCCGTATGCGTTCTTCGCAGGAACTTCAATATGATGGCAGTGATGTCCAGGATAACTGGCGGAAAATTTTTCAAAAAGCTTCTTCGAGCTTACGGCAAGTATCAGGTGGGTCGCCGGAGTCCAGAGGCGCTCTATCTTGTCATCGCCGAGCCGCGCTCCTCCGTTTGCAGGATCGTTTCGGAACATGTGGGCGTCAAGGCACGGTTTTTCCAGATCGGCAAATCTGTAGCAGACATATCGGCTGTGCTTCCAGGTTCCCCAGGTTTCGGCATTGTGCGGTTCAGTCATGAAACGCCATGGCAGGGCGACCGCATAAGGCAGATTCTGCGAATTCCGCAGCACGTCCTGCAGATCCTTCATCAACTCGGGGGAATTTTCCTGGAATGGTGTCTGTCCGCCGATAGCCAGCATCGATTCGCCGTCGCCCCAGCGGGTGAGTGAAAGGCCGGGATTCGCCAGCAGATAGTCCAGAGAGGCTCCGGAATCCAGTATTGGAAGCCGAAGTCCTTTTTTGAGTCCGGGATGGAATCGGTTCAGGACGACACTTAATGCCCTGTTAAGAAAATATGAGATTTCGAGATCATAACCCATTATGTTGTTCTTTCAATAGACAGGAGGGCCTTCAAAAGCAGGCGTACGGCTCAAGATATGTCAATTTACGGATGTTTCCAGTCTATTTCAATCTTTTATTTTTTTTCATTAGCAGATTCGGCAAAAGAGGGTTATATTGGTTTTTCCATAAAAGTAATTTGGAGACAAGATGTTAGGCATTGAGGAAATCGGGTCATACATACCTCATGGGCGGATTTCGAACTACTCCAGAAAAGAAAAGTTCGGCATTACAGACCAGTTTATCGAGGAAAAGATCGGGGTAGCTGAAGTTTCCCTCAAAGAGAAAGAGGAAGACACCTCAAACCTCTGCGTAAAGGCCTATCAGAATCTCAGGGTAAAGAAGGACATTTCCCCAGAAGACATTGAAGTTTTAATAGTAGTCACCCAGAATCCGGACTTCAATATTCCGCACACCTCCGCAATACTCCATGGCGCGCTTGAGATATCGCCGAAATGCGCATGTTTCGACATTTCGCTGGGCTGTTCGGGTTATGTTTATGCCCTATCCATAATACAGTCGTTCATGAATGCCAACGGAATGAAGAAAGGACTGCTTTTCACCTGCGACCCCTATTCCAAAATCATAGACCCCGACGATAAGAACACATCGCTCCTCTTCGGTGACGGGGCGGCAGTGACTCTGATTTCCGACCATCCCGCATACACTTTCGGAAAATTCACTTTCGGCACAATGGGGAAAGACTACAAAAACCTGATCTGCGAAAACGGAAAACTTCACATGAACGGGCGGGCGGTGTTCAACTTCACTGCAAAAGTGCTTCCGGACGATATCGAACGCGCCGCGAAGATAAATAATGTCACTTTCGACAAAATCGACAAGTTTGTTTTCCACCAGGGGAGCAAATTCATTGTCGACACGCTTAAGAAGCGCATAGGCCTCCCCCATGAAAAAGTCATATTCAATGCCAAGAACTTCGGAAACACTGTATCATCGTCCATCCCCATAATCCTTGAAACTGAAATCCACGACAAGAGCAACAAGCTCATATTGCTCAGCGGTTTCGGCGTAGGGCTCTCCTGGTCCAGCTCGGTTATAAAAAGAGTCTGATTTCCATTATTTTGCTTGTATTTTAAAACTGCGGGTCTATAATTGACTTTTCAAGGTTTTACAAATCTGTAAAAGTATGCACAAAACCACACTCACAGGTACAGAAAAGGCGAAGCGCCATCTCATTGACGCATCAGGGCGGGTCAGCCAGGACATGGGGCTTGGAAGGATCATCGGGCAGGTTATGGCCTCCGTATATTTCCGGGAGGAGCCGTCGTCCCTTGACGATATTGGAAAAGAGCTCAGTCTCAGTAAAGCCGCAGTGAGCATTGCCACCCGGCAACTGGACAAAATCGGATTAATCAAAGAGGTCTGGATCAAAGGGGACCGCAAAACATATTTTAAGACATCCGACCATCTGGCTGCCACCCTTCAAAAGGGGTTTTTCGAACTTCTGCGCAGTAAACTCCGGACTACCGACGAAATCCTGAAAGAGGCCGAAACATGCCTGCAGGAAGAGGAATTATCAATCGAGAAGAAATTCCTGGATCAGCAGATTGACCGCGCGCGCAAAATTCACCAGAAAGTCGACAACATCATAAACAACCCGCTGTTCAAGCTTATCAGCGGATAAAATCACTATGCCGTCAGCACATTGATTTTATATTTCGGTCATGCGACTGCATAATCGACGGGGCGAAGCGCGGAAAGATAATGAAAAAAATACCATCATTTATGAATTATCTTTTTTGGGACACCGACTTGTCCGCAATAGACGTTAAAAACCATAAAACATATATCATTGAGCGGGCGTTGAAATTCGGACGTCCTGAACAGATTAGGTGGATATTAACCAATTACACAAAACATGAGATTTCTCACGTATTGAAAAATTCAGTCAATATTGATCCTAAGACTGCAAATTATTGGGCTATTCACTTTGAAATGAAAAATGGGGATATCAGATGTTTGAGAAAACAATCAACAAAAAAATTTCCACCCTGGCGGAATCTCTAGGCGAATCAGGAGTAATCAAGGATTTTTATCTTGCAGGTGGAACCGCCCTCTCCCTGAGGCTGGGCCATAGAAAAAGCAGAGATCTGGATTTTTTCTCACAAAAGAATTTCAATCTTACCCTTCTTTCCGACTTTCTTGTTTCAAAACTGAACGCGAAAATCATAATTGCAGAAACCGGCACTTTATTAGCCGAAATAAATGGAGTTAAATCAAGTTTCTTCCACTATCCTTATAAAAACCTGGAGGAAACCGAAAGCTGGAGAAGCATCGCACTGGCCTCTCTCATAGACATTTCATGCATGAAGATAATTGCAATTTCACAGAGGGCTGAAAAAAAGGATTTCTTTGATTTCTATGAAATCATTAAATTATTCAGTTCCGAAAAACTAAAAGCCGCCCTTTTGGAGAAATACGGGAGGAAGAGTCTTAATTGTTATCACATCCTCAAAAGCCTTTTTTATTTTGAAGATGCCGAATCGTCGCCAGACCCGGTGAGTATTAACGGAACAAAATGGAAAGACGTAAAGGCCAAAATCAAAGAATTAGAAAAACAGCTGAACAATTCTTTTTTAAAATGCTGAACTAAGGAGTAAAAACATGTTCAACGGAAAAAACATTCTCATCACCGGAGGAACCGGATCATTCGGGAAAATGTTAGTCAAGACCATACTTGAAAGATACAAGCCGCACAAGCTCATAATCTTCTCCAGGGACGAACTGAAGCAGTTCGAGATGTCGCAGACCTTCCCTGAATTCAAGAACGGAATCAGGTATTTCATCGGCGACGTACGCGAACCGGAACGTCTCGAAGAGGCATTCCGGGAAGTCGACTACGTGATCCATGCGGCTGCGCTCAAACAAGTGCCCGCCTGCGAATACAACCCCTTCGAGGCCGTGAAAACCAACGTCCTCGGAGCCCAGAATATCATCCGGGCCGCAATCAAGCAGAAAGTGAAGAAAATTGTAGCGCTTAGCACTGACAAGGCCGCAAATCCCGTCAATCTCTACGGGGCTACGAAACTATGCTCGGACAAGCT
>JBAZRS010000137.1:0-3299 GCA_041662825.1 Victivallales bacterium
TCCATGTCACTCCGCCCCATGATCATTTCTCGCGGAAGCTGGTAGGCGCTTGCGGAGAACAAAGCAAATCTGAACATTGAACATCCAACTTAAAACATCCAACTTCGATCTGGAAGAAGTAATCAGTGATCGGCAACCGGTGAATCGGAGATTTAGATTAAGAATTCAGACGACTGAGGACTGGCGACTAACGACAAAGCACGTAGTCGGGGTGAATTAAGTTGGAGTTCAAACTTTAGTTCGTCTTGATTATTGTTCTGGATTTCGTAATTCGCAGAAGTGGAAGCTGGGAATCTGGAAATTAATGAAATTTCAAATGTTTCAAATATGGTTGGAAGGAGTTCTTACATGAAGTCAAGGTTGTTTTTTGCGGCCGTGCTGTCCTTGTGTGGATTGGCAGTGTCCGCTTTGGATGAGATGGGTACGGAAATGACCGCTGTCCCGGTTCCACAGGGGAAACAGGTGGTAGTCGACGGAGATCTTTCAGACTGGGATCTTTCAGGACAGGAGTGGGTTGCGGTGAGCGAGACTTCCGCAGGGCAGTTCAACGGCAAGGTCGCAGTGATGTATGACGAGGTCGCCCTGTATGTATCTGTAGTCAGTTCAACCGGCGGCGGGCCGATGTCAAATATAAACAAGCCGAATGAGCGTCCATGGCAGGGGCACGATGTCGAGTTCCGCTTTGTCGCAAACCCGTCTGCGCCGTATCCGCTGGCGGTGAGTCAGCAGGAGGCCGACAATCCGTCGTTGAAACCATATCTGAAAAATGTGGCGACTGTGACCGCCTGGATGGAAACGGTTACGAAGACTCCCTATATCACGGTGGTGAACGGGCCTCCATACAAGGGAGACCTCAAGATGGAACAGTGTGTGGGAAAAGACGGGACGCTTGTTGTGTTCAAGGAAAGTTCTCCGTCCGGAAGCTATGTGATGGAGGCGAGGATTCCGTGGAAGGCTGCAAATGTGGAAACAGGGAAGAATCCGTTCAAGCCCGGCGACAAAATGACCGCGTTCTGGACTATCATATGGCCGCAGATGCGGGTTGAATTCCTGTCAACCGTTCCACTTGGCGGTTTCGGCTGGGCCTGGCACCGGATGGGTGACTGGGGCCGGATTCTCTTTTCTGCAGCTGGGAATCTCCCGAAGAAACATGGCACTATGGAGGAGTATCTGCTAAAGAAAGAAAGTTCCAAGGACAAAGGGACGGCCTTTGAAATCGAGATTCCGTCCGAAATGAAGGCGAGCATCAGCATTTTCGATAAAGATGGCGTCATTGTCCGCGAGCTGGTCGGCGGTGAGCCACGACCGGCCGGCAAAAGCAAGGTTTATTGGGACGGATATGACTGGCGCGGTAATCCGATGCCGTTTGGAGAATACACATGGAAAGCCTACGCCTCCCCCGGATTGAAACCTGTCTTTCTCGGCGCGTTCAGTACGGGCGGCGAACCTTCCTACAGCACCGCCGACGGCAAGGGCGGCTGGGGCGGGGACCACGGGCAGCCGATTGATGTGTGTTCCGATGAGAGCGGAGTCTATTTCCTATGGGACAACAACGAGGCGGCCAAGGCGTTTGTCAAGATCGGGTATGACGACAAGAACCTGTGGCGCAACTCGGCGTTCGTCGAAGGCGGCTTCGGCCCGTACTCGGCCTGCGCCAGCAACGGCAAATATCTTTATGTGATATGGGGAGGAACAAAGAAGACCTATCTCGCAAGATTCAACGCCGCGAACGGCCTCTCCGAGCCTTTCAGCAGCGACACTCCATATCTGTTGGTGAACGAATGCCAGCTGGATAAAAATCCCGTAGGTTCCGCGGATTCATTCGACATGGTCAAAAATCCCCGCCCCGAGACAATCGGTCTCGCGGCCACCGCGACTGAAGTTTTCGCAACAGCCTATTCCAAAAATAAAATATTCGTGTTCGATGCGGTGACAGGTGCGAAACTCCGCGAGCTTGACTGCCCATGGCCGCGCGGCATATGTGTTGACAAGAAAGGAGATCTCTTCGCCATCTCCTGCAATCTGGAGCACTCCGCGCATCATGCCCAAGGTTCCTCTGTTTTGCGCTTTCCGAAAGGACTGGCGCCGAGTTCCTCGTCTTTACAGCTTTACGGGCTTTCGGCTCCGTGGGATATTGCTGTTGATGCAAACGGACGTTTCTTCGTCACTGACTCCGGATACAGCAACCAGATTTGGGCTTACGATAAGAACGGATCGCATCTTGGCTGGATAGGGAAAAAAGGAGGCCGCCCATATTATGGAGCCTATGACAAGAGCGGCATGCTGCATCCGACAGGAGTCTCTGTGGATTCAAATGGGAAAATACTTGTGGCCCAGAATTCTATTCCTGGGGTATTTCAACGCTTCAATCCTGACAGCTTCTCCATGGATCAGGAATGGTTTGGCGATATCGCCTACGGACCGCCCAGCTGGCCTTCGCCTAAAGATCCGCTGACCGTCTATGCAATCTACAAGGATACGCCGAAGATTGTCCGTGGAACAATCAAGGGTGACGGTTCCAACGGATCTGTCTCGGCCTACTGGGACATGAATAAGATGAATCTGCCTGTCCCGTTTTCCTGCTTGTCCATCTGTTCTTACACTTCTTGGGCTAACTTCATAGGTCCCAATGGCGTGGAATTCCTTTTCGATCCAAGTACAAACCGTCCGCATAACGCCCGTGTTGTCTTCCGTGTCAAAGGGGATGAACTCATTCCGATCGCATATGTAAAAAACTTGGGACTAGGCCCCAACGATCGGCGCTGGCTCAAGGAAGATACAGGGATCGAGCTGTGGTCCGACACAAACCATGACGGGAAAGTCGACGAAAATGAAATCGTCCGTTTGACCGAACTGGCCGGGCAGAAGCTTGATGCCGGATTTATCGGGATGGCATCAATGTGGATGAATGCCAAATGCGACATTTTTCTGGCGCATGCGAGCAATAAGATTTTCAAGATACCGGCGAAATCGGTTGACAGGGAAGGCGCGATTGTCTGGGATGCGGCGAAGGCGAGCATTGCGGCGTCCGATGTCATACCCGGCTTTACCCACGCCGGAACCGCCCCTCGTGAAGGCATCCTCGGATTCCGGGACGATCCGCAGGGAAATCTCTACACGTGTGTCAATATAGGCAAATGGGCCGGATTCAAATATGCCAGCAAGGAATGGAGCGAGGCAATGTTGCCGGGACCCGGCCACACCGGGAATTTCAATGTTGTCAAATATGAGAAATTCGGACCGGACGGCAAACGGATCTGGATGGCAGGACGCAAGGCCACCGGCACCGCGAAGCCCGG
>JBAZRS010000137.1:3309-10697 GCA_041662825.1 Victivallales bacterium
GCCCGGCGAGATATATCACACGTGGATTATGGCCGGACTCGCCGGTGACGGATATCCTGCGGCGGCATCCGAGTGGACTCCGGTTTCCTTCTATACACCGGACGGATTTTTTGTGGATACCGTGCTTGGCGATCCTAATAAAGGAGGAGAACCCGATGCGTATTTTATCGGGGGAGGCGAAAATTTCACAGGCCGTGTTACCTGGTTCGCGGACCGTGGCGAGTGCTATCTGTACAGCGGCAACTGCCATCCTAATGTTTATAGGATAGACGGATTCGGGAAGGACGGGAAAATAAAAGGAGAGATTCGTTTCGCCGGAAAAATGAAGTTGGAGAAACATGTCAACCCTTATCCGCCTGCAGAAGACGTTGCCAAGGCTCCGGTGGAAATCGTCAGGCTGGTTAATCCGTTTGACAGCAAGAAGTGGGGAGACAAGACGGCTACGCTCATCGGCAACAATGGCGAGGAACTCGCGAAGATCAGTATCGGCTACGACGATGCTTTTCTGTATGCGAAGTTTGATGTCAAGGATGTAACTCCGATGGAGAACAAGGCCGATGACGAGAAACAGATTTTCAAGTGGGGTGACTCTGTCGGAATCTATCTGGGTAAACCTGGCAAGCATGACAAGGTGCAGGCCGGAGACATACGTCTGCTTGCCACCGAGTTCAAAGGCAGGCCAGTTGTTGTTGCAATGATTCCGGAAGGGGGAACGCTCAGCCGTCCTGCTGAATATTTCACGCCGGCCGGCGGCACTTGGAAGTTTGTTTTTGTCGGTGTGCTCGACGATGCCAGCGCCCGTTTCACAAAACAGGCGAATTCCGGTTACACTGCCGAGTTGAAAATCCCGCTGAAGCTTCTTGAAAGCCTTGGCTTGTCGGTCAAACCCGGAGAGAAACTTTCCTTCGACGCAGAGGTTCTGCTTTCCGGTTTTGGGCAGCGCGGTTTTCAGACGATGTCGCGAAACCACCTGTTCACCAGCCGCTCATTCGTGCCATCGAAAATGGTTGACGACATTCCGACCGAGGCGAGAATGTATCCGGCTCAATGGGGCGAGGCGGTGTTGAAATAAGTCGAATATCAGGAATTTTCAGAATTCATATTAATCTAAAGGCGGAGGTGTGGAAATGAGTGCGGAAAATCTCGGAAATAAACAGGCGGACAATCGTGATCCAGCAAGTAAATCCTTTGCGAGCAAAGGATTTACACTTATCGAGCTTCTCGTTGTAATTGCGATAATCGCAATTCTTGCGGCCATGCTGCTTCCGGCACTGAGCAAGACGAAAGGACTTGCAAAGAGAACTCAGTGCCTGTCAAACATGAAACAGATCAATTTGGCGTACTTATCATATGCCGGTGATTTCAATTCCTGGCTTCCCAGCAGTGGAGGCGCACAGACTTACGGAGAGTTTTATCAGGATCACCAACTCCTGTATTCCCTGGAGTATATCAAAGCCATAGGCGTTTTCTACTGTCCGGACAGCTGTGCGTCCCAGTATTATTCGCTGAACGTACCTGCTTATTGGGGACTTATGGGGTATATGGATTTGACGGCCCATAACACTACATGGAATCCTTACAACACGACCAGGAAAGCCCCTTATGGCATCAACATATGTGATGCGAATTTCATCAAGCGCCCGCTCCTTGGAGACCAGGTCTTTACAGGCGTATCCGGCAATCCATGGCCGGGGGCAGCGTTGCCCTGGTCGTCTCATACAAGTCCGAGGAGCCCGATCCTTTGCGGCTCCAATGTCCTCTATGGCGCAGGCAATGCGGAGTGGGTCATATATAGGGGCGGCTGGCCTGGCTGGGCCGGCGGCTGGGGTGCGACCAGTTACACAAGAATGTACGCCCCGTGGCCATGATGAATGGAGCCACGACACCTGTGTCCGTGGGAAAATTGGTCAAGGCCGCAAATGGGGTCATGGAAAAGCAATGAATGAATCCATTCCATGTAAGGTGAAAGCAGTCCATCCTGGCGCGTACATGCAGTGCTGCAGCTACCTTGTCGAGAGTCTGGACGGAGCATTGCTGATAGATCCCGGCTCAGGATGTGTTGAGACTGAACTGCTTTCAAATTTGGCAAAGGCGGGTCAATAACCAATGTACGTGAGTGGATAGACAAATCAATTCGTATGGGCCTCCATGACAAGTGGATTCCTAACAAGGAATTCAACTATTGGAAGGTTCCGGAAAATCTGGAAGCTAAGGATATATAACCAAGGAGCGGTTCCGGGCATGATGAAAAATAATGGAGGCATTTATGTTTTTTAGACTTTCGCTGTTCCTGATTCTCGTTGCGCTGTCAATCCGAATTCATGCTGGTCCCCCAGAGGAAGCAGGTGCGGGATTCTCCTACAATCTTCCCGATCCATCGTTTGTCACAATAGTGATCGAAAAGGAGGACGGTACCCGGGTGAGGAATCTTATCGCCTGTTCAAAACGGGAAGCCGGCAACAATTCCGAACACTGGGACGGGTTCGATGATGTCGGGATGCCTGCTCCAACTGGAAAATATCGCTGGCGCGGAATTCGCCATGACGAGATAAGTTCTCATTTCCAGAACGCCTTCAACTCTCCGGGAAATCCTCCTTGGAACGCACAGGATATTCCCAGCGGATGGAATATGAGGGCTGCAGGATCCGGGGGCTGGTTATCCGATCACGGGGCCCCGTTATGTGTTTATGCGGCGGACGGGAAAATATTTATCGGGACCAATATTGCCGAGGCGGGAAATTCGCTGATGGAACTTGATCTTGACGGAGTGAAAAAATGGGGGACCCTATGGTTCAGCGCTTCGGGAGCGAATGCTGTCGCCACTGACGGGGGAGTCATTTACATAGCCGGTGAGAAAGGCTGGATAGGCGATAAGCTGAAAGTACACCGCCTATCAGCTGAGACGCACAAGTTCGTTCCAAATCCACAGGAGTGGTGGCAGGTAAAAAGATTTGATGCGGCATTCGTTGACGAGGTCTCCAAGAATTTCTTCGGGATACGCGGCATGGCCATAACGCCGGATTATATCGTGCTCTCCCTGTCCGACAAAGGCCGCCTTGCGCTGTTTAATAAGAAGACGGCGGATTTTGTAAAAGATATTCCCCTTCCGGAAGCGGGCGGACTTTGCAAAAGCGCAGACGGGACACTTTTCGCGGTCAGCGGTAAGTCCGTTGTGAAACTAGACTTTGCATCTGGCACGACCGTACCTGTTGTCTCTTCCGGACTTGTCGCTCCTTCGCAGGTCGCGATTGATGCAGACGGGAATTTATATGTAAATGATGCGGCCCCGTCCGAACAATGTGTGAAGGTCTTTTCGGCGAAAGGGAAATTCCTGCGAACCATAGGTGAAAAAGGAGGACGCCAGGAGGGCAAATACAATCCCCGGGCAATGGGAAATCCCGCAGGCCTTGCCATAGATTCGAAAGGGAAACTCTGGGTTGCTGAGAACTATTTCCTGCCAAAGCGCGTAAGCGTATGGAACAAAGACGGAGTTTTACTTAAGGAGTTCATCGGCCCTCCGTCCTATGGCGGTGGAGGATCGCTGGATCCGCAAAATGCAAACGTGGCATTCTACAGCGGCATGGTATTCGATCTGAAGCCGTGGCCGGAACAGACGTCTCTTCGCGCGGTCGCATTTCTGCCGGAAAATCACAAGGATCTTCCCATAGATGCCAAGAATATTCCTTCCTATGCGATGCGACATGGCTCCTCTTTGTATCTCGTATCTGCGCCCGGATATGGCGTTCCAACCGTCGTTTACGAAATGAAGGGAGACCATCTTGTTCCTCGGGCGGCCCTGGGTTCATCGGGTGAACTGAAGAAAAACTGGGATGGCGTTCAGAAGGAATTTACCACCAAGCTTATTGAAGACAAAGTTGCCGACAACGTACCGTTCCTATGGTCGGACCGGAATGGAGACGGCAAGGCGGAACCATCTGAAATTACGTTTATGCACGGGGCGGCCTTGAACAAGCCGATATGGAGTTGCCGTGTCGGGGAAGCGCTCGAGTTGCAGGGCGTAGTCATGAAAGGAAAGGAAGTGAGGATTATCAGAATACCGGCGAAGACGGAATCGGGAATCCTGACGTATGATTTCAAGGATACCGTAGAAACTCCTCTTTCAAAAATGGTCGGAGCCCTTGCCTCAGACCCGCAGGGCAATTACATCGCGAACTTCGGCGGCGGAAGCAACCAGGGGGACAGGACCAATATGCTGGCTGGTCTTAGCAAAGACGGCTCGATCCGATGGACATATCCGAATCCGTATCCATGTAACTGGCATAACTCCCCTCGCCCGGCAATCGGCGATATCCAGCACACATTGAACATAGAGGGCTTTGCAAAAGTCAAAGGTTTCGATTCGGCTGTTTTTCAGCTCAACGGCAACAAGGGCGTCCGGTATCTGTTTACAGGTGACGGCCTTTTCGTGTGCCAGCTTTTCGGCGACATGCGGATCTGCCCGCTGCTGAGTTCCGCCAAGGAGGCTAAGGTCGGCGCTCGCCTGGACACATACAGTCTCATAGACGAATGTTTCTCCGGCTGGTTCGGGAACGCCCCGGACGGACGCATCCTGCAAATAGAAGGGAAAGACTCCAGCAATGTAATGGAGGTCAGGGGGCTTGGCACTTTGAAGCGCCTTTCCGGCGGGGAATTTACTTTGCTGAAAACCGCGGCTGTGCAGGACATCGCCAAATTCAAAATTCCTGTGAAAGTCATTTTCGATCCGGTGTTCGGCATCAAGCCCCACGAATATTCATACAAGTTCCCGCCTGAAAAGCCGATAGCCAGTTTTTGTCTGGCGGCGACACGTGATTCCCTCTTGCTGAAAATGCAGGTCGACAGCGGATCATCGTTCGTCAATGCAGGAGAGGATTTCAAGACGCTGTTCAAGACAGGCGATGCCATTGACATCCGTTTCGCATCGGATCCGAAACTCCCTCGGGAGAGGAGGACTCCGGGGCCTGGAGACATGAGGATAGTCGTCGCTAACATGAACAGCAAGCCGGTGGCGGTACTCTACAAATTCATCGTCCCCGGAACAAAGGAAGAGGTGAAGTCTAAGTTCGCATCACCGGTAGGCACGGTCTCGGTGGACGATATAAAAATCCTGAAGACTGCCCGCGTTGAAGTGAAGAAAGAGGGGAAAGGGTATTCCGCAACTGTCACCATCCCGTGGAAGGAATTGGATTTTGAAAAGTCTCCGCAGGGAGTTTTCAGGGGTGATGTGGGAATTCTCGTCGCCGATCCGGAAGGCGTCAGGACTGTTGCCAGATATTATTACTACGATCAGAAAAGCCAGGTGGTGTCCGACCTGCCTTCGGAAACAATGGTCGATCCGTCGCAGTGGGGAACCTTTGAATTTTAAGGTTGTTTTAGGTAGACACCTTTTTCCAAGGGCATAGTTGATTTTATATAAGTATAGACTATTGTATACACTAAACGTATATAGAATAGGCATAAAATGTACATTCCAAGGTCATTGGATTTAAGGATTCATGAGTTCATCGCGGACAGGACCCCTAATAAAAATGTTCTGCTCGTTGAGGGGGCTCGCCAAGTTGGCAAATCTTCCCTTGTTCGTCAGGCTCTTGATAAGTGCAAGCGTAAGCATTTCTCATTCAACCTTGAGAAAGAAACTCTTATCCGGAGCTTCATAGACGACTGCGAGGAGTTTAAAGACTTCAATCAAGTACTCAGGGACAGGATTGGTTTTGACGGTGATTCCGGGCAGATCCTTTTCATTGACGAAGCGCAGGAAAGCAGAAAGCTTGGCCGGTTTGTCAGGTTCATGAAGGAGGAATGGCGGAACTCGACCGTAATTCTTACAGGATCAACTCTCTCAAGACTTTTCAGGGATGATATCCGATATCCTGTCGGACGCGTTCAGAAGATCACGCTGTGGCCTTTCAGTTTTTCAGAATTCCTGAGGGCAGTTGGGAAGGAGGATGTCTCTGAGGAGATATGCAAAGGCAAAACTGACATTTCATCGGGGCATCATCAGTACCTTCTTGAACTGTATGATTTGTTTTTAATTACAGGGGGGCTTCCTGAAATTGTCATGGCCCACGCGAATGGAAAGGATTTCGAATCCATGCTGGACCAGCTGATTGCCGATTACGAAAATGATTTTGTGAGGATTTTCGGAGAGAAGGACATAGCCATTGTCAAATCATGTTTTAAGAGTGTCGCAAATTTTGTCGGTTCCCCGTCGAAAAACACATCAGTAATACCTTCCCCGTCGACACCGCAGAATGCGAGAATAAACGATATCTTTGCACGGCTGGAATCCTGGCATCTCCTGATCAAGGCGGAGCAGAAAGGCCCGAGCGCTGAGGCGAATCACAGTTATCTGCCGAAGCGTTATATGTTCGACACCGGAATCCTGCGCAGACTCCGTGAATCGGCATGGCCTTCCATCAGTGTGATCAGGACACTGTCTTCAGCGTCTCGCATTCCGCTTGGCGGGGCGCTGGAGAATCAATGCGCGATTGATATCAGCCGATTCAGTGAAAACGTGTTCGGATGGAAGAAGTATTCATCCGGCTGCGAGATAGATTTCATAGTGAAGAAACGGGACATGTCGGTGCCTGTTGAATGCAAGGCGTCTCTCAAGTTTGACAGAAAACACATAAAAGGCATGCTTGATTACATGTCGGAATACAATGTTGGAATCGGAATACTTGTAAGCCTGGCTCCATACCAGCAGACAGATGTGCCCGGGACAGGTAAAGTAATAAATATTCCCGCATATATGCTTGAGACTCTTGATAGATTCATTTGAGCACGGCTCAAATATGATAAATGAAAACTCTAAAAGGAATAATCACGGCTTATGGACAAAAATACGATAAGGTTCAAAAACGGGCTGAGCATTGAAATTGATCTCTCCGGAAAAGTCTTCAATGGGATTGGAACCGTATCGTTTAGGGGCGAGGCGTTGAGGAGCGCATCGATTCCGTGGACGATTGTTTTTGAGTCCGAGCAGGGTTTCAGGTTTGAAAAATACGAGTTTGTAAAAATAAAAAAGGCCGGAGAATCCGCCGCGATATTTATAAAAGGGACTGCAGGATGGATGCCGTTCGGGCGCACGACGGATGCGATGGGCGATTCAAGATTTCATACGAGAAGGCTCGAAAAACCCGGGATCAGCCTTTGCCTGCATATCGATGCGGTCACAGACAAGATATGGGAGAATGAATGGATCGGCGTAAAAACCAGATGGGAGATCATCTCCTCCGGCATCCCGCTGCACTGGGCGCTCGAAGACAGCACCTGGGAAATCGGAGGTAAAGCCGACGGGGCGGTGCTTGTCCAGCAGGATGTCTCGACGATAGATCTGGAGCAGAAAGTGTCGAAAGGCGGCGCGTTCAGCTCAATTGAAAAATTCG
>JBAZRS010000138.1:0-4814 GCA_041662825.1 Victivallales bacterium
AAGTGAGAGAGCTGCCTGTTCGCTCCAATGTCTTCAAACGGAAGACGTGAAACGACTGTAGTGCCAGCATGGCACTTAAGTCGTTGACTATCAACATGTCCTTTTTTAGCGCGCGGAAGTTGGGCTAGATTTTATCTACTCAGGCCAGAATGACACTAAAATATGGTTTCCCAAATAAGTAACTCGGGTCTATTTGACCCGAGATTCGCGGGTCAGATAGACCCGCGCTACTCTCAAACAAGCCTTAAACTAGCGGCATTCGACTCTGACTGGGATTATTTCAAATGCACCAGCATGCGCAGCCTCATGCTCTTGAAGTTCTTGGCGGCGGCGCTGAAAGTCCAGTCGGGCTGTCCGCTTGGGGCATTGCCGATACCGATGTCGGCGTTTCTCTCGGTGATCCAGTGACTGAGGGTGAAGAGGGTCTGCTTGGCATCGGAGTTGTGCACCTGCATCGAGCCGTAGTCACCGGGGCTCGGCGTGTCGCCGAAGTCGAAAGTTGCGTCATCGGCGTTGGGAACCTTGGCGGAATTGCCCTGGCCATAATTGGTCGGCCAGAATTCGATGTTGCCGCCCTTAAGGCCGGTGCCGGTGACGATACCCTTCACATTAGACACCACATTCATGTTCGCGACAGGCATCTGGAAAGTGTTGCCGCTGGCGACGGTTGGCACGCCGATCTTGGCCGCGTCCGGGGTGAAGGCGTCCATGGACACGTAGAGATACTGGGCGTCGCCCTCATTCGGCTGCAGTTCGATGAAATAGGCGATGCGGTCGAATGCCTTGCCGGCCAGTTTGGCGCTGTTGTCGGCATCATAGACGATGTCGCGGGCGACCTTCATCAGATCCAGATCATAGACGAGTTGATAATCCTTGGCCTCGGGAATATTGGCAAGGGCGTCGGCCTTTGGCGCGTCGGCGGCGAATGTCCCCACTCCAACTGCCATCATGGCGATGACGGCGATCCTCTTGATCATTTTCACAGTTCCCCTCATAATCATGGTCTCTCCTTTTCTGTTGGAAATTTTGATTTCAACACGTGCTTAGGATAATCAAATCTCCGGAAATAACAAGTGAATCCCTTCTTCTTTTACGATAATCATTTTATATTTTTGCCTTGCAAAAATCTGCGAACTCCGCAAAAGTTTTCACGTTCTCGTCGGGTGTTCCGCGCGGAACCTCGCAGCCGGCGCCTACAATATACTTGGGGCCAGCCTCCTCGTAACATTTTCTCAATTCCGCGAAAACGAGATCCGGACTGCCGTTCTTCAGGACGGTCACGGGATTGATGTTCCCGAGGAGTATCTGTTTTTTTCCGGTCTTCTCGCGGGCATGTTTCATGGATACCATTGAATCGACATCCACAATGTCGGCCCCGAGCCTGCCGATGTCTTCGACAAGGTCGCCGATGTTCCCGCAGATGTGGAGGCGGACAAGGCCGCCCATGGAATGGATCCTGTCTATCAGTATCTTCTCGTAGGGAAAAACAAACTCCTCGTAAATCTCAGGTCCGACAAGTGACGCCGCCGCATCCCCGACCCCGATGATGTCGGCGCCCGCCTCAATCTGGTATTTTGCGAAATTCGCAGCGTTCTCAACCACAATTGAGAAAAGGTCCTTTATGAATTTCTCATCATCGAAAAAATCCGTCATCACATTGTTTATTCCGCGCAGATCGGACGCTTCGGCGCAGGGGCCTTCCACCCAGCCCTCTATGAAAATATCATTTCCTGTTTTCCGTTTGAAAAGTTCAACCCCTTTTATCCTGTCGTGCATCCTTCCGCCGCCGAGGGGATCGGGAAGTTCCAAACCGACAAGCCTTGTTTTGTCCAGGAGGAACGCCCTTGACTCGTCGACCGCAGGCGGCTGATCCGGGAAATAGTGTATGTCGGCGCCGAAATCAGCAGCCTCCCTGGCGGGATCGGAAATGACAGAGACATAGTCGAAGCCGAATTTTTCCGCCGTGGCAATCTGCGCTTCAACCATCACCCTGTGATCCTTCGCATATTCGCCATACGGCTTCCCGATCTGATCGGCCGCGAACATCATCGTGATCGGCATGACCGGAAGACGCGGCGGAACCTTGCCGTCGAGAATGGATGAGACGATTTCTTTTTTTGTCATGTTTGTTTTACCAGATGAGGATTTTGATTTTCATAAAATAAAATAACTGTCAATTGATGCGGCACAGATTTGTCTTAAGGCTTGAAGGGATTGATAGCCCTGATTCCCGAATACAATTGACCGGTATTCAAATCTTCAGTCAATACCGAATCGCAATTGGCCGTTTCGGCGGCGGCGATTATCCCGGCATCCCAGAAATTTATCTGATATAATTTCTGAAGTTCCAAGCTTCTTTTGACTATATCTGCTGTAACGGTTACGGTTTCAAGATTTCCAAGAAGAATTATCTGTCTCATCACCACTGAATGATCCTGTCCAAGCCTTGTTATAGCCACATGTGCATATTCCTGAAGAACCTGTGTGGAAATAACGCCATTTCCCTCAGACATCAGCTTCTTTGTCAAAGCAAGAGCAATGTCCTGTTTCTTTTTATCACGGGAATCGTTCGCATATATGATTATATTGGTGTCAATGAAGTGTTTTTTCATGTATCATCTCTTATGAATTTCATCCCTGTCGAACTTATATCCTGCAGGGGATTTTCCAGCTTTTGATTTTGCGAGACTTTCAAATTCGTCTGCTATGCTGGAGGAATTTGCGCCTCCGGAAATCTGGGATAAATAATTCCTCACCAGGGAATTCAATGTAGTATTGTTTTTTCTTGCATATCTCCTGCCCTTCGCGATGAGACCTTTGTCTGCTGAAAGTGTAATGTTCATAATATGTCGTCCGTTATTTATTATGTGCTGTATGTGCGCAAATATACCACAACGAATAATGCAAACAAGGCTTCTGTTAAAGAATCTGTGTGTTGTATTTTTGGATCGCCGGCATCTTGCCTGTTTTCAATCTTTGTCCCCCAAAACATTATGCCAGCAAGATGCTGGCGTTCCATTCCGGAGAAGCCGGTTAAGTCCAAGGTTGAAAACCGCCTTGCACTTCTATCACATCTTGGTATTGGACACACGTTTTTTCGGAAGTTTATCCCATGGTTAGGACGACTCTTGCCGTTTTCTTTCCGGAGATGAGATCGGGAGCGATGACAGGCCCCTTGGACAGGTCAATCTCCGCACCGTCCAACGTCATCTTTACGACACCCTTTTCAACGCCCTTGGGATTGACGACTTCTATGTCTATTTCGCAGCCGCGGTAACGGCGACTGACGGAGATCTTCTTCCAGTCCGGAGGCAGACACGGATCCACAAGCAGTCCGGGTATTTCCGGGCGAACACCCAGCAGGTACTGCGTCGCCGCGACATCCATCCAGGTGGCGGTTCCTGTGACCTGCTCCACATTAGCCCAGCCGAATTTCTTGTTCTCCGGCCCCACGATGTTGCTGACCCACGCATAGGGTTCTGCACCGTAACGGTCCATTCCCACCTTCTGTATGGCGATGTGCGGAATCACCTGGGTGAAGTATTTCCATGCCCGGATTCCATTTCCGAGCAGTGCTTCCGCCATTATAGCCCAGGTGTTGGCGTGGCAGAAAATCGCACCGTTCTCCCCGCAGCCGGGGCCATATCCAAGCAGGCCTTTGTGCTCGCCGTCCCAGCTGGAGAAGCCGGGCGTGAGGATTTTGAGACCCACCCCTGTGTCAAGCTGATCCGCGCATTCCTGCATGCCTGCAATCATTTGTTTCCGGGAACCCACTCCGCTGAGAACCGCCCAGCTCTGCGGATTGAGGTAAAGTTTTCCGGCATCCGCCTTTTCACTGCCTACGGCGACTCCTTCGTCGTCGAATCCGCGGCGCCACCATTTCCCGTCCCATGCGCAGTCGAGGATCGCCTGCTCCTGCCTCCGTATGCAGTCCAGAAGCCACTCTGCGTTTTTCGCATCTCCCGACTTCTGGGCGATTGCCAGGAGATTGCGGAGGGCTACCGCATACTGCTGGGCCGCAAAGACAGTCTGCCCCTGCCCCCGCTTATTGTAGCGTCCAATGATGTCGTTCCAGTCACTTTTCAGAGTCAGCGGAATCTTGTGGAATCCGAGGTGCGATTCAGTGAACTTCACGCAGTCAAGCAGGTGCTGCCAGACTGTGCCCTCGCCGGTTGCACTTTTGTGATCTTCGGCAAGATATGGAAGCTTGCGCTGCAGGAATCCCAAGTCGCCGCTCTCAGCCGCGATGGCGTACGCCACCAGGGGCAGCCAAAGGTGATCATCGCTGTGGATGGAGGTGTACGGCGGCTTTCGTTCCTCGGGAAAGGTGTAGTGAACAACGTGTCCGTCCACATATTGCTGGCTCAGAAGGAAGCAGAGCATATCCTCCGCCCACTTGGGTTTGCGGTATGCTATCGCCATCATGTCCTGGCAGGAGTCGCGGAAGCCGATTCCGCGGATGCCAGGCGCCCATGTGTTCACGGCACGCGAGTAACGTCCAGTATGTACGGTATTCACAGGCGTCCATGTGCGGATCTGGCGTTCCGCATCCGGGTTGGGGATCGAACAGTCGAACACGTTCAGGTGTTCATCCCACCATGTGCAAAGTTTGCCGAACTGCGCGTCCACTGCGCCCGGCGCATTTACTGCCTGATACAGTTTCACGCAATCAGAGACGGCCTTTTCGGTATCCACTGCGGCGCCCGGAGCCACGCCGAGAAAATAGTTGACTGTACGAGTTGCGCCCGGAGCGAGGGAGATCTTGTTATGCAGCGCGCCGCAGGGGTGGCCGATCGGCATTTCAATGTTGCCCA
>JBAZRS010000138.1:4865-10681 GCA_041662825.1 Victivallales bacterium
TTACCACGTTCAACTCCAACCGGATTGCGCTCATAACGGTAGTTGCCCACGAAAGCCTGGCGGTCGCAGCACCAGCTCTCCACAGGTTCGGACGACGCCAGGAACACCAGAGGCAAATCATCCTGACGTTCGTGCTGGGTGTGGCTGTAGTAGATTGCGGCATTGCACTCAGGCTCAAACCAGGCTTTCAACTGCAGCTTCGTGTAGTAGCCCCATCCGCATTCGTTCTCCCAGTTCAACTGAGAAAACTCGGTGTACCCGAACAGATCGAAATCCACGGGCTCATTCCCCTTGTTGGTCACGGTCAGGTTCCAGACAACACAATCATGATCTGGCGCCACGAAATAGGTGACCTTCGCCAGCAGATCCCCCTTGCGCGCCTCGAAAGTGCTGCGTCCGGGCCGATGCGTGGCAGTCCACTCGTCGAGCGGCGTCTCGCAGGGGCGGAACGTGGGAGACCAGACGACTCCGTCTTTTGTTTTTATGTAGATGTAAAATCCGGGGGTGTCGGTGGGCAGGTGATAGGCGCGGTAACGGGTCAGACGGAACACCCAGGGACTTTTCCACCAGGCGAAACCGCCGCCCGCCTGGGACACAAACGCATGCATGCTCCCGTTGGACAGGTAGTTGATCCAAGGCTGCGGCATGTCATGCCGGTGCATCACGAAAGAACGGTCCTTGTCGTTGAATTCGTAATAATTTTTCATTGCTGCTAAATCTTCCTATATTTTTATAGACATGTTTGTAACCCGAATATCGCTTAGTTATAGACTCCTCAAAAAGTTGCCGAGAACAGCTCTTGCGAGCTTAACTACGAACGAATTCCACTTAAATTCATTGCTCTTTGTTTGTAGTTAACCCCGCAAGGGGTGTTTTTCTTATACCTTTTCGAGCAAAGTCTATTTAAGGCACTTTTTTGAGTAGCACGGGTCTATCTGACCCGCATCTCTCGGGTCAGATAGACCCGAGTTACTCTGGATGGAATCCTGATTACATTTTGTAAACTAAATTAAGATCACCGTCTCGGGAGTTCATGCTCGCCTGTTGTAACTATCACTTCAAAATCGGATCCCTTGAAGCGTCGCAATTCGTCCAAACCCTTGATCCTCTGGTCCGGCGCCACGGATATGCGCCAGTCGCCGCCATTGTCCGCCACGATCATGCCGTACTTCTGAAGCGCCTTAGCTATCGCCAGGGAATGCTTCGACAGTCCTGCCAGATTGGCCGAGGCTTTAAGACGGAACCGCTGCCCCATGGCAGGAATGATTGCATCTGTGATTCGGCTGGCGAAATGCGTCGCGGGATAAATATATTCGCGGCGCGTCTGTCGGACAGTGAAGCGCAGCGCGTGCTCGACCATACCCCTCTCAACTTCGTCATATCGCACCACCGCAGGAAAAATGGGAAGACCGGCCGCATCGGAACTGGTCCAACCTTTTGGACGGAGTTTATTTGAGGACAGATCAAAGGTGGCCTCATTGGACGCCTCCCATCCACTTGGTTTTTTAAAGCCTTCCCAGAACTCGTACAAACGGTTGTTGAACGGATCGACAACAATGACATGTCTGTCCCCCTGCCCGCTTGCCTGAACCTGTTCCAGCGCCCCTCCCTGAAGAGGCCAGCACTCAATCGGGGCGTTAGGGGGAACAGGATATGGACCGGCATCCGACTCTGCGCCATATTTGGTAAGTTTTACAGGCACTGGTGGCTGATTTGCGGGCACTATGACAAAACACATGTCAAGATTATAGGCGAGAGTCTTATCTCTGCCGATGCGTTCAATCATCTTATCCGACTGCGGCAGAACAGGGCGCTGGCTGATATCTTCATTCCAGGCATTGTCCTTCGGAAATATCTGCATTGCCGCACAAATCGCATCGGCTTCCGGCGTATTGAACATCACCGGTTTTGAGATTGCAGGAATCTTACCCAAGGTGCGACCGGCATGATTGGTTCTCACGGCATCCCCGGCTAAACCTGTTAAAGTAGCCATTGCAATCAGAAACCCCGCCCAAACAGTTCTGAAGTTTGAAATCATGATACCCCCCCCATGTGTGTTCTATTTACTATATCATGCATAATGAGGTTAAGGAAGAAGGGTAAAGTAAAACGCCGGACAGGCAGTTCCTGCCTGTCCGGCGTTTTTTATTTATCTCTGCTGATTACTTTCCGGAACTCATTCCGGCCGGGCAGTGCCGCAGACAGGGTTCCAGGATGCAGGTTCGGCTCTTCATGATCGGATCTTTCGCCTTGCATGCTTCAGCGAGCTGCTCAATGCTGATTTCGCCTTCCGGGATTTCCGCACGGGTATTGTTGCCGATCAGCGCCGGACCTTCATCCGGATGGAGACTGTAACGCTTCGCCCAGTCGCAGCGGTGACGGGGAATCAAAGCGTAATCAACCGCAACTCCGCCGACATCCAGCTTGACACTTTTGCCGCTGATGGCGTCCATCGGGCATTTTTCCGCGCAGACCGTACATTTCTTGCAAGTACCGGCTGATTTCAACGGCTGGTCGTAATTCAATACTGCATCTGTGACGATGCAGATGCGCCTCTGATGCGGACCATGCGCCGGAGTAAGCAACGCCCCACTTGATCCTATTTCCCCAAATCCTGCAGCCACAGCTTCCAGCGCGCTGCAACGCATGTCAGGCAGCGGTCCGCGCGGCGAGTCGGTATAAGAACCTACGCCAAGCAGGTTTTCAGTGATCATGGATTTGTAGCCCATCTTGTCGAGGTAGGTGACAAGTTCAAGTGCGGCAAAACACAGTTCCCAGCGGGTCTGATACTGATGGAAGTTATAACATCCGATCTGCTGGCTTTTTTCCAGACCGGAGTTGCGGATCAGTTCATCGGGATAATGCATTCCCAACACAATGACCGATTTCGCCCCATTGACATAGTCGGACGGCTTCCGGATTTTCAGATCCTCATCGATGATTTCAGGAATGAAATCCCCATGATACGAAAGTTTACGGTTGGCGTCAATTATCCGTTTACCCAACTGTTTTTCATCTATCACCTTTTTCAGCCCCTCGGCCACCGGATTCAGCCGTTCGGAGGGAGTGACGCCGAACATGCTGACCAGGTTTTTCTCCGCAAGCACTTCGAGTTTCAGGCGCAGAGCCTTGCCCTCTATTTTGGCCGGACGGGAAATTTCAATATTGCCGCTTATCCGGTTAGTCGGGTCAATCGGGGCGCTTGTGGTTATTGCTCCGATGACCTGGTTGAGGCCGAATTCCGGCGTGGTGAACTCACCGTTTTCAATCTTGCCGAGATCGGTCATGGCGGCAAGTCCGCTACTGCAGGATTCCCAACCTCCAGTGTATGATGCGGCGCTATAGCCGTAATCTTCAATCATCCGGGCCAGGCGCAGCAGTATCTGATGCATTTTCAGTGATGTCGGATAACCGTACACGTCACCGCATTTCTGAGGCAGATTCTTCAAGTTCTTCACTTCCGGCGGTGTTTGAAAGGCGAATGCGAAAACAGTGCGGACTCCCGGAGCGTCCTTCAGCGCCAGACGTCCGGCATCGCTGTCCGGTTGAAGCGGCGCGACTGCGGCAATGTCGATTCCCAGCTCCACCGCTCGGGCAATCACGTCGTCGCGCATTTTCCTCAGGGTCGGCATGGAGTCGGGATAACGCTGGTTTATTCGGTTCTGGGCGATTGCCTTGTCACGACCGAAACTCATCTTCTTTGTCCGCAGATGCGGCGGAACGCAGTACTTCTGGCAGACGCCGCGTTCATGACCGCGCACCCCTTTGCTGTGAAGTTCGTTCAAGATTGTTTTCTCGTCAATATGCTCATCCTTCTTCAATGTGTCGGAGTTTAGGTCAAGATTGAAATGCTCCGCCCAGGCACAGCGCCATATGTTCTTGTTGGCGTACTTGAAAACTTTACCGCCGATCTCAACCACATGCGGTTCCTTGGAATTCATGTCCTTGCGCATGGCGGCGGACGGACAATGGCGAATGCATTCGCCGCACATATCGCAAAGTTTCGGCCCGTCATACATCGGTGTAGGCACAAGTTCGGCATCAGTCACTATCGAGATGAAACGGCAGCGGCTGCCGAATTCGGGAGTGATCGCCAGTCCGCACCAGCCGATTTCAGCAAGTCCGGCGGCCGTCGCCGCATGCATGTGCGAGAGATCCGGGGCGAAGAGGCTGGGAATGCCTTCATACTGCCGGTATCGCCAGATGTTGGAACTGACCACCCCGATCGCCTTCTGTCCGTGATCGTTCAGGAGACGGACAACACGGTAGGCGGTGCGGTCCATGAGGCTGTTCTGATCCATCCAGCCGCCGGCACTGCGGTCCTGCGGTTCGGGTTCTCCTCCCATTTCCGCCCAGGTGTCGGTGATGTGGATTGCTCCTACCACCACAGTTTTCGCCTCCGGCAGAATCGCCTGCGGACTGAGCAGGTACGGTGCGTTCTTCCATCTGCTTACCGGGCCGAATCCGACCAGATCCATTCCGAAATTCAAGATTTCAGCTTTTACTTTTTCTGTCAGAACCCTGTTCATGCGTTTCTCCTCTATTGGTTATAACTTCCACAATATGGAAATTGTTCTTTTATTAAGGAAATTATATGCGATGAAACAGGAGCAGTCAACAATACAGGGAAATATAAATCAATAATTTCCACATTATGGAATTTATATTTTATCCTCAGATTAAATTGCCTGTGTGAATTCAACGCTGAAAGCGTTGGAGTAATAGAGCCTATGGTTTTAAGCTTATCTACATATGCGCATTTAAGCCGAACTTGAAATGTAATTGTTAATCCAGACCCCTGCCAGTTTATCTGGCAGGAGCAGGAGATTGTTCAGGCTAACGCATGAGAACAATCCATTCCACCCCTTGCATCCGGCGCTGACACCGCCGGATGCAAGGGGTGGAGGTGTGGAGGAATACAATAGCCATCAATCTTTTATTCCTGCCAGATAAACTGGCAGGGGATATTATGAATATGCGTACAGTAGATAGAGCCCGCTCGAAAAGGTTTTTTGGAACAGCTCTTACGAGCTTGATCCTCCTTCGCATAAAGCTACGGGGGACGTGCTACAAACGAATTCGCCTCAAATTCAAAGTCTTTGTTGGTAGTTAACCCCGTAAGGGGTGTTCTTATTATACCTTTTCGAGCAACGTCTAGATAGGGATGAAACCACAGGCTATATTACCTCATCTCTTCGGGATTAAGAAGAAAGGAAATCGTTAATCCTGTCAATATATCTTATTCTTAAATCCCTGCGAAACCGATTTAGTCCAAATTTCATTTTCGCTCACAGACAGGAATGTCTGTGCCACCTCCAATTCCCGAGCAAGTCCCAGCTACGGCAATGCCAGTTCTTCGGCGGCTTTCCGGAGGGCGTCCAGAATCTTTTTCTGGACGGACGGGCCGCTCCGGAAAGGCGGGGCATAACAGCCGATCGCCCCGAGGAGTTTTCCGTCCTTGTTCATTACCGGCACTGCAAAAGAGTTCACAGCGCTGGAGTCGGGCAGCATCAGACAGCGCCCTTCCTTCCGGATGCGCTTCAGGTCAGCTTCGAAGTCAGGCCAGTTAACGCCGGGCTCCCCGTAATTGTCCTGAATCCGGCGATAGTCGTCAGGAGTGGCGAATGCCGCAAGGACGCGTCCGGTCGGCAAACGGTAGATATTGCAGCTTTCCACCACCTGCTGGTCAATGCGGATGACCTGGCTGACCGGCTCCGATTTGGCGATCGCCACCCGTTTCCCGCCATGCAGGGAGGCAAAAACAATCGCCTCATTGATCTGTTCCGTGTAACGCCTGAGCACATCCGCCAGCTTCT
>JBAZRS010000139.1:0-3108 GCA_041662825.1 Victivallales bacterium
CCCCGCACCTCGTATCGGTGCGCGAGCGTTTCAGGATAAACGGAACTGCGATTCCCGAGGAAAAACTCAGCGACCTGATTTTAAAAATCAAACCGCATGTCGAGGAAATGAAGGATGCGGGCAGATGTCCGACGTTTTTTGAAACGACAACCGCGGTCGCCGCCGAGTATTTTGCCGAATCCGGAACTGATTTTGTCGTATGGGAAACCGGCATGGGCGGCAGGTTCGACGCGACCAATATTGTCACACCGGTCGCCTCGGTAATTACCGGAATCGGGATAGACCACGTTGCTCATCTTGGCGGGACGGAAAGCGAGATCGCCTTTGAAAAAGCCGGAATAATCAAGGGCGGAATACCAGTCTTCTGTGCAAAAGTCTCCGCCGAGGCCGAAAACATAATCAGGAAAAAGGCGCTTGAAAGCAATTCCCCCCTGCATTTTCCCGACCTCAATTATGCAGTACTTGAAAAACCTTCACTCAAGGACGGTATTCCAGCAAATCAGAGGGCAAGATTTGGAAGCATGGAAGTTGAAATGTCGCTCCATGGGAATATTCAGCTTGAAAATGCCGCCCTTGTCATTGAAATACTGAAATATCTTTCGGAAAAATTCAAATTCCCCATGAATAAGGCTGTAACAGGTTTTTCCATGACGAAATGGCCTGCCCGTTTCCAGATTTTAAAAGACGGGAGCATACTTGACGGCGCCCATAACCCGCAGGCTGTTAAAAACCTGCTGCTATCGGCAGAGGAGTACTTCCCGGGCGAAAAGTATTCCGTGCTTTTCGGATGCCTTTCCGACAAGGATTCGGAAACGGTCCTCCGAATTCTTGACAGCCGTGCCGAAGAATTCATCTTTGTCCCGATAAACGGTTCCAGGAAAAGCATGAGCCCAGAGGAACTTGAAAATATCTGTTTAAGAGTTTCCCAGAAACCAATACATAAGTCAATTTCGGTGAAAGACGCCCTTTCACGTCAGCATGAAAAAAGATTTCTCATAACCGGTTCTCTTTATCTGGCAGGACAAGTCCTGAGGGAGTATTTTAAACAAGAAGATATAATTTAACTTGAACGTCCAACATTCAACTTTGAACATCGAATTAAAAAAATAATACAAATTCATTCGAAGTTGGAAGTTCGATGTTGGGTGTTCGATGTTGAGATTTCACATAACCAGAGGAGTACCCCATGAGAAGATATCTACTTATGACCGCGGCGGTTTTTGTGCTGTGCGGATTATTTGCCTATGCTGAAACGGCTTCAGAGAAGCTGGATCTGCTTAAGAAGAAAAGAACTGAACTCGCGATGCATATGTATAACCGGCGGATAAAACTTATCGAAGAAGATCCGAAACTTAAGGAAATACATGAAAAAATAATGGCCCTGCACAAGGAACTTGCGATAAGGCTTGACAATGACCGTGAACTAATTGAACTCGGAATCCAGGTGAAGGATATTGACGGCGACATCGATAAGGAGCTGGATCAGATCAAGAAAGAAGAGAACAGCAAGGGAAAGCCATGAAGAACATATTGGTAACTGGCGGAGCGGGATTTATCGGGGCTAATTTTGTCAGGATGCTGCTTTCGGAAAGGAAAAACCTGAAAGTCGTAAATTTTGATATCCTCACCTATGCGGGAAATCTGGAAAATCTGGACGGCTTCATGGAAAACAAAAACCATGTTTTCGTCCACGGGGACATACGCAACAGGGAAATTGTCGAGAAGACAATCAGGGATAACAAGATTGACGGAATTGTGAATTTCGCGGCCGAAAGCCATGTAGACCGCTCGATTTCCGGACCCGGCATTTTCATTGAGACAAATGTGACCGGCACGCTGAATCTCCTGCTCTGCGCGAAAGATCTCGGTGTAAAAAGATTCTTGCAAGTTTCAACCGATGAAGTTTACGGTTCCCTGTCGCCGGAGGAAGAGGCTTTCACCGAACAAACCAACATAAAACCGAATTCCCCGTACAGTGCAAGCAAAGCTGCGGCAGACCACCTGGTACATGCCTTCCACCATACTTTCGGTTTGGATTCAGTAATCACCAGATGCTCAAACAACTACGGCCCATACCAGTTCCCGGAAAAAATGTTGCCCCTATGCATCAACAACATCCGACAGGACAAGCAAATCCCGGTTTACGGTGACGGCATGCAGATCCGCGACTGGCTTTACGTTTATGACCACTGTTCCGCAATCCTTCAGGTTCTCGAAAATGGGGAAAGCGGGGAAGTTTACAATATCGGCGGCTCGAATGAAAAAACCAATCTCGAACTCGTTAAGACATTGCTAAAGCTTCTGGGCAAAAGCGAATCCCTGATAAAATTCGTCAAGGACAGGCCCGGACATGACAGGCGATACTCCATTGACAACTCGAAAATCACAAACACGCTCGGATGGAAGCCTTCGGTGTCCTTTGAGCAGGGAATCGCAAAAACCGTCGAATGGTATCTCAAAAACCAGACCTGGCTGGACCATGTGACCTCCGGAGACTATCAGAAATATTATGAAAAGATGTACCATGGCAAATAAAATGAAAGGACATCCAAATGAATGATCACGTTGAAACACTCGAACATTTAAAGCGCACAGGCATCGATTTGGCCGTTGAATTCGGGCCCAAGTTGTTTGTGGCAATCGCCATCATCATCGTCGGGGTTGTTGTGGGGCGCTGGATAGGTCGGGTACTGGAAAGCAGCCTGAAAAAGTTCCATCTTGAACCTCCAGTTCTCCTCTTGCTGGTGCGAATTGCAAAGATGCTGGTGCTGGTATTGTTCCTCATCATGGCCCTGCAAAACCTCGGTATCCAATTGCTTCCTCTACTGGCCGGAATCGGTGTGGCTGGAGCTGGAATCGCCCTTGCAATGCAAGGCATTCTCGGAAACATGGTTGCCGGGCTGACCATCATTTTCACCAAGCCGTTCCGGATAGGCGAATACATCTCGATCGCCGGCGTAGAGGGCAACGTGGAGAATATCAGCCTCTTCAGCACGAAACTGTCTCATGCTGACAAGTCAGTTGTGGTGGTTCCAAACCGCAAAATTGTCGGTGAAATACTTCACAACTACGGAAAGATCCGGCAGGTCAACATCATTGTCGGGGTTT
>JBAZRS010000139.1:3118-10619 GCA_041662825.1 Victivallales bacterium
AATAATCCACGAGTCATGAAGGATCTGCCTCCGGTAATCGCTGTGAGCGTATTGGCCGACTCCTCGATCAACATAGCGGTAAAACCCTGGACCAGCGTAACTGACTTCGGGGCGGCAGGCGGAGAGATCAACAAGGCTCTGGTTGAAGCTTTCCGAGCTAAGAATATCATGATCCCGTTCCCACAGAGGGAAATAAGGATTCTGGGTGGAAATAATTGAGAAACTCCTTTTGATACGCCAAAGTTTTATTTCCTCTTGGCAATCCAGGAGTCGCGCAGATCTTTTGCGGACTGGAGTTTCTTTTCGAGTTTTGAATATTCTGCTTTGCTTATGTTTTCCCTGAAACTCTTCAGGTTATTTTCGAATTCCCCGAGAGCTTCAATAACAGCTTCCCTGTTGTTTTCAATAATCTCCCTCCACATCTGAGGGGCGGAAGAGGCGATCCGTGTCGTATCCCGGAACCCGCCGGCACAACCGCTTTCACGCTGTCCCCTTGTTCTCCCGTCTCCAAGTGCGGTCAATGCGAGGATTGCCGCAACTATGTGCGGAACGTGACTTGTGTGGGCTACAGTCATGTCATGTTTTTTGCTGTCAATCGCCATGACCCTGGCTCCGGCGGATTTCCAAAGATCTGCGGCCACTTTAACAACTTTGTCGGGAGTTTTAGGTGAAGGTGTCAGAAAAACCATTGCGCCATCATATAAATCAGCCTTAGCCGCTTCAGCACCGCTCTGTTCAGAACCGGCCATCGGATGGCTTCCGACAAAGTGAACACCGTTCCTGGTCAAGGCTGGAGAAACCAGCCTGACAATTCTCTCCTTCGCGCTTCCGACATCTGTGACTATCGCACCCTTTTTCCAAAATTTTGCGAACTTTGCACAGAATTCAATGATCATCGGGACCGGCAGGCAAATCACGGTAATATCCGCATTTGAGACCGCATCCTCGGGATTTTCAAAAACTTTGTCAACAACATTGTTTTTCAAAGCCTGTTTCCGAGATTCTGGTCTTCTGCTCCAACCGACCCTGACATATTTCCCGCCTTTCAGCGCCAATCCGAGGGAAGTTCCGAGGAGTCCAAACCCGATTATTGCGACCGTCTTATTCATGGGAATTTTGATTTTCATATTGGCGGAAAGATAATCAGAGGTGAGGCATAAATCAAGCAAGCCAAAACAGAACATCCCTGATTTCCATCTCAATCACCGCAACTGAAGGAAATTTTTCCGGCAACCGGAAAAATTAATAATCTTAGTTCAGGAGGAGACTACCTCTTTCAATGCGGACAGGAACTTCATGTTCTCCGCCTCGGTCCCTATTGAAACCCTTATCCATTCCGGAAGATTGTACGGGGCCATCGGCCTGACTATCACTCCCTTTTTCTGGAGTTCGTTAAAAACTTCAAAACCGTTTCCGACCTTGATTAATATGAAATTCGCCACAGGCGGTTCGATTACCAGTCCCATTTCAGAACAGGTCTTCATAATCAGTTCGGCGCCTTTCTTGTAAATCCTGCGTGAGCGTCTCACAAATCCCTGGTCGTCCAGCGCTGCGGCAGCGGCTATCTGCGCCATGCTGTTGACATTGAAAGGCTGTCTCGGCTTTTCGAGCGCATGAATTATTTCCGGTTTCGCTATTCCGTAACCGACCCGAAGTCCGGCCAACCCATAGGCTTTTGAAAAACTCCTTAGAACGATCACATTGCGGTTTTCCCTGACATATGACAATGTGTCCGGCATCTTCTTGTATGCTATCTCCGCATAAGCCTCGTCAAACACTACAAGGACATTTTCCGGAACTTTCTTCATGAAGGCTGAAACTTCCTTTTCCCTAACCATGGTCCCGGTCGGATTGTTAGGATTGCAGACAAATATGACCCTAGTATCAGGTCTTATCGCCTTAAGCATGGCTTTGAGGTCATGGGTCAAACCCTTCATCGGAACTTCAACAGTCTCCGCACCGAACATCCCGCAGATGATCTTATAGATCACAAATGCCTTTTCGCTCATCACGGCGGAAACTCCGGGATAGAGGAAACTATGCCCGATGAACTCGATTATCTCATTGGAACCGCAGCCGAAAATGAAATGGTCCGGGGGGAATCCGTAATGCTTTGATATCCTCTGCCTGAGATAATATGCGCCCCCGTCCGGATACCTGTGCATATCCGCACAGGCCTTCTTCATGGCCTTGACGGCTTTCGGGGAGACTCCCAGGGGTGACTCATTCGAGGCGAGTTTTGTAATCTCCTCTGGATTCAGTCCGAGTTCGCGTGCAACCTCCTCAATCGGCCTTCCCGGCTGATAAGGGGTGACTTTCATGACATGCGGATTAATGTGGTTCAATATGGACATAGTTTATTCCCAATTCAGGTTCTTTCTTGAATTATCAGACTTTGATTTTATTATGTAATCCAAACAGAAATGACCGTTAATATGACATTTTAACCTGAAAACAAAAGAGTGGATAAATGGAAAATACCTTTGAATTGGAAATCACGGATATCGCTTTCGGCGGCAACGGCCTCGGAAGAAAAGACGGATTTGTATACTTCGTCTCCGGAACTCTTCCCGGAGAACTCATAATCGCAGAGGAGATTTCCAGGAGGAAAAACTTCGGGACCGCAAGACTCGTCGAAATTCTGCGAAGTTCGCAGAACAGGATTAACCCGGCCTGCCCGCTGGCATACTCTCCTTCAAAAAATCAAGCCAAATGTCTGTACTGTCCGGGATGCAGCTATCAGCATGTGAAATATGAGGAGGAGATTAGGATAAAAAACAGGCATCTGGAGAATTTCATCAGGCATAACTTGAAGATCGACCACTCAACCGTGATGGACTCACCGACACCGTCACCGTCAGTTCTAAACTACAGGAATAAGATAGTATTGCATTTATCAGAAAACAGACTCGGTTATTTCTCCGACGACAATGTGAGTATCGTCGATGTAAAGGACTGCCCGATTGCCGGCACGGAAATAAATGCGAAACTCGCAGAAATCAGGAAGGATCTGAACAAGTATTCCGGAGCCGCTGACATCACTTTCAGATATACATTGAAAGACCAGGTGCAGTTCTGGATAGAGAACAGGCCTGTGGGAGGGGTACTTGAGGAGGAAACCGCGTTCGGAACCCTTGAAGTACCGTGCGGAAGTTTTTTCCAGGTGAATCTGAAATGCGCAGACCTCCTTGCCGCTGAAACTGCAAAAATGGCAAAGGACTCAAATGCGTCCAGCCTCGTTGACCTGTACTGCGGTTGCGGATTTTTCAGCATTGCTGCGGCGAAAGCCGGAATTGGATCGGTCATCGGTGTAGACAGCGACCCGGATACGATCAAATCTGCCGTTAAAAATGCAATTAGCCTAGGGCTTGCGGACAAATGCCGCTTCTCCTCTAAAAGCGCTGAGATTTACATGACTGAAAATTCCCGTAAGATGAAAGCAGACGATACGGTTGTACTGCTTGATCCTCCGAGGGGAGGGCTAAGTCTGAAACTAAAAAACCAGCTGATTTCAACAGGGGTCAAAAAGTTAATTTATATTTCGTGCGCTCCTGATATGATGTCCAGGGACATGAAATTCCTCTGCGAATGCGGTTTCAAACTTAAAAAAGTCCGACTCTTCGACATGTTCCCGCGAACTTCGCATTTCGAAACAATCGCGTATCTGGAAAAGTGAGCCACGGACTTGCACAGAACTTTTAACTGCTTTCATCTGCGCGGATTGAGATGGGAAACCTGTGCCTTTTGCCTTTTACTTGATTTATTTTCCACCTCCTATTATCTTCTCTTCGTTATGAAAATCAAAATTCTTATCAGTAATTGACGGAATGATGCAATGACGGTAATGCAGACTAAATTCAACCGGCAAACTCTGACATGTGTGGTGCTTGCTGTCGCATTATGCATTACTGCAAGCTGTGCAAGCCGTAAGACGTCCCAGGGATACTCGGCACCCGATCCAAAGTCCATGTCCCCGAGCGAACTGCGCACAGAAGTTGAACGTCTGACTCAGGAGATCGAGACGATGCGTAGGTCGGACAACGCTCCAGTCGAATGGAAGGAATACATCGCGCTAGAGGATAAGTTCAATGCGCTCGCCATGGAGAGGCGGAAGGCAGACCAAGAGTTCCGTGATAACATGAGCCGTCTCGCCAAGTCACGTGCAGTCGAGCAATGGCGAGAGGCAATCAACAGGTTGCAGGATAGGATCCGGGCTTTGCAGGACACAGACTTCAAACAGCTGACAAAAAATGCAAGCGCGTTGTTTGACGCACGCCACAAGGAACTGGAGAAACTGGCTCCCGCAACAACGCCCAAAGCCACTGCCATGGGACTCACCGTCCTAAATTACCCACGCGTGGACGGCTCGACTTCTGCACATCCCCTTGCGGTACTGATCGCCTGCCGGTGCTTAGACGTACCTTATGAGTGGGTCAGGCGTTCGGCAAATCCTTTCGGGGCAGGCAACCTTGGTTCATTGTACTCGAACCCTTATGACCCATCCGGTATCCATGCGGACTCGGAATTCTTCCTGGCAGAATACACTGTACAGGCTCGGAAAGATCCATCCGGCTCCACGGTCTCAGACCGTTTGCCCCCCATCATCAACCGGCTCTTGACAATCAACGCCTCCACCCATCAGGCCTATGTGAATATTATAGAGGGGAAAAGCGACATTGGCCTGCTGGCGCGACCGCCTTCGCCCGACGAACTGCAACTGGCGAATCTAAGAGGCGTCGAAATTGATGCCATCCCATTTGCCCTCGACGCATTTGTGTTCCTCGTCAACGACGCCAGCTCCGTGACGAATCTGACCACCGCACAGATCCGAGACATCTATTCCGGCAAGACTGAGAACTGGAAAGACGTTGGTGGCCCGAACCAGCTTATCACGCCCTATCAGCGAGAGCGCAATTCCGGCAGTCAGGAACTCATGGAACAGTTGGTGATGAAAAATATTCCGTTCCGCCTGTCGGAGGGAAAACGCCGACCTATGGAACTCTACGTGTTGGGGGGCATGATGGGACCTTACGTGGCCCTGACGCGGGACAAGAGCGGGTTGGCATATTCGGTTTATTACTACGAGCACTTCATGTCGGGCAGCCCTCGGACGCGCGTGCTTGCCGTAGATGGTGTGAACCCGACCGCCGACACGCTCCGCAAGCGCGAATATCCATACACAACCGAGGTGTACGTCGTCACGCGCAAAGGGATAGAACCGGCATCTTCTGCGGGAAAATGGCGCTCTTGGCTGTTGTCGCCCGAGGGGCAAGCCGTGGTGGCCGAGAGCGGGTATGTTCCTATCGGCTCAGTACACAAGTGAACAATCCTTTCCCTTTTTCCAATAAGGTGCTTGGCAAACGGATCCCTTTTTATAATACATTATGAGGCAATATCCGAAAGCAGATCGGCATCAATTTTGAAATTGACTTAGGATCAAAATCACCAGCTGTCAGCTAATAGCAGTCAGTCGTTGGAGAAATTCAGGAAGATATGGCGTTGGGCTGAATCCTGCAATTCCGGAATTTCCTTATCCCTTCCAGGGGTGTCATTCCAAAATGTTTTCTGCACTCCATGCAGAAGTGCGAGGCATGCCTGAATCCTGTACGGGATGAAATTTCCTTCACAGACAATGAGCTGTTGGCGATAAGTTCCATCATATATGCGCTGCGTTTCTGATTTCTGTAGGCGAGGGGGGATATCTGGAACCTTTTTTGAAAAAGGACTCTGAGATGATCAGATGACAATGAGCACGAACGGCTCATTTCATTTATGGATTTGGAAAACGCGAAATCCTCGTCTATCAGTCTTTTAAGTTTTTCCTCCGGCGTGAAACCGAGGGTGTCAGAGTTCCTGTCAATCATAAACCGCAGTATATTCATGACTCCCAGCTGGACGCGAAAAGAATTTAACGGAGTCGGATTGAGACAGGACTCCTTAATCCGGCGCATTTCCATCTGCCAACCTTCAACCCTCTCTTCCGGTATCTCGACGTAATACGGTATCTGAACCCATTCTGCTCCAGTAAATATTTCAGCGGTTTTGCCGTCAGACGAAGAACGGATTGAAACGTCTTTCAGCATTATAACCCAGTTCTCACGACCTTCCAAAAATTCAAAATCAACTTTCATCCCGGGAGATTTTACAGAGAAACAGGGCTTTTCACCGGGACCGGCATCCCTTATCAGCCTGCCGTCCGGCAAATAGTCCCTGCTATATTTCAAGCCGCTGACATAAAAGCTTATCCATGGACAACGGACAGTCTGTATGAATTTTTCCGGTTCTTTATAAACGCCCAAATGGGCTATCAAAATATTCAACATACCAATATCTCTGTTTTTTATAATACTTCTATCTTTTACGTCGTTGCCATATATGAATACACAGTGATATAATTTATTGTTTTTATATAATTATTCAATGTGGACGAGTATGAATCCTGTGATGCAAGGTTTTATTATTACTTTGATAACCGGCCTTATCTGGGGCGGAGTGGGAATAGTTTTCAGCCGGGTTGTCAAAAGAAACATTGGTTTTTCCTCTTTCATGCTTTTGGCGTCCGGCCTGATTCTAATCTTCTCCCTGTTTATTATCCCCGATTACGGGGCAATCATGTCCGGAGACGCCAGTTCCAGGATCTTTGAACTCCTCCTCGTGATGCTAGCGGTATCTGTCACAGCCAATATCGGCTTTCTCAAAATGAGGGGGGCGATGCAGTGCGGACATCACGGATTCGCATGGGCGATTGCACAGTCGGCTATGGTTCTGCCATTCATTTTCGCGCTCTTCTTCTGGAAGGAGAAGGCTGAAATTTCAAGAGTTGCCGGTGTTATCCTAATATTGACAAGCTTTATATTTCTTTCTTTGAAAGAGCTCAGGAGTCCCGGAAAAACAATCAATTTGAAATCCGCTAGACCGGGAAACGGATTGAGCTGGATTATCTTTTCAATATCCGCTTTTCTCCTGATCGGGATTTCCCAGATTTTCAGCATCCTCCCATCCCACTGGGACAACTGGTCGGACAGAGGAGCGCTGAGAGTGCCGCTTTTTTCTCTATTCACATTCATTTTCTGGACAGACTACGCTTTCACGAAAGGCGAAAGAATTTCGATAAAAGGAACTTTCATATATTCATTGGCTTATGCTTTTCTGGTTCTGGCGGGTCAAATCACCCTTTATAAGTCTCTTGACGTAATGGCGGCTGCAAAAATCTCATCGCTTGTTTATCCGTTGGCAGTCGGGACATGCATAATGACGGTAGTTGCCTACAGCGCATTTAAACTCAGGGAGGAATTCGGAATTTCTGAGATTGCCGGAATTCTCATGAGCCTGTTTGGAATAATATTGATTTCAATTTAGCAAAACCAAGGAGAAATAAAATGGGCATCAGTATCGGGTTGGTGGGGCTGGGCGCGTTCGGCGGCGCATTCGCAGATCTGTTTAAAAGTCATCCACTTGTCAGCAGGGTGGGACTCTGTGATGCGGAACCGGAGCGCATTGC